>CAYIOH010000152.1:0-8330 GCA_964364975.1 uncultured Bifidobacteriaceae bacterium | reverse complement strand
CAAGCAGATCAACATCCTGTTGCAGGACGCGGGTTTCGACATCAAAGACGTCGTCATGTGCCAGGTCACGGCCGCGTTGGGCTACGGCTTTGATTATGTTTACACGATCTTCGAGCGCGTCCGCATCGCGGGACTCAAGGGCGACAAACACATGGCGTTGCCCCAAATCGCCAACGTCGGTTGGGAAACCTGGAAGGTGAAGGAGGCGATCGCCGACGATGACGTGCTCCCCGGCTGGGGCAAACTCGAACAGCGCGGCCCGCGTTGGGAAGCCGCCACGGCCGCGGGCTACATCCAGGCCGGCGCCGACATCCTGACCATGGCGCATCCCGAATCTATCGCCATCACAAAACAAACCATCAGCGAACTCATGGAGAAATAACAAAATGATACTCATCGGCGAACGAATCAATACCGGCTTCAAAGACATCAAACAGGCCGTCCTCGACAAGAACCCCGCCCCGTTGCAGGACTGGGCGAAAAAGCAGGCCGAGGCCGGCGCCCACTACCTGGACGTGAACCTCGGCGCGGTCTCCGGCAAACCCGAGGACATGATCTGGATGATCGAGCAGGTCCAGGCGGTCGTGGACACGCCCATCTCGATTGACACCAACAAGCTCGCGATCCTCAACGAGGCGATCAAGGTTTGCAAGCGGCCGCCCCTGCTCAACTCCACCACTTGCTCGCCGGAGAAGCTCAATCCCTTCGTCGAACTGTGCGTCCAGCACAACGCCTCGATGATCGGCCTGGCGATGGACGAAACCAGTTCGCCCAAGGAAGCGAGCAAGCGCGTGGAGTTCGCGGGCATGATCGCCGCCGCGTGGATGGAGGCGGGCCTGCCGATGGAACGCCTGTTTCTCGACCCGATTGTCATGCCGGTGAAATTCATGCAGGACCAGGGCAAGGAATTCCTGGAAGCCGCGCGGCAGTTCCAGATGTTGTCCGACCCGCCGCCGAACATCTCCTGCGGCCTCTCCAACATTGCCAGCAAGGCCACCGAGAAAAAACTCATCAACCGCACGTTCCTGGTGATGGCCATCGCCGCCGGCGTGAACGCCGTCATCTGCGACGTGCTGGACGTGGACCTCCTCGCCGCCGCCAAGACCGCTGAGCTGCTGATGAACCGCGAGATTTACGCCGACGCGTACTTGCAGAAGTCATGAGTCCCGACACCGCCTCCGCCTTTCCTCCTCGTCCTCGTTCTCGTCCTCGTCCTCGGAACGCAGGGCTGGGGGCGAGGACGAGGACGAGGAGGAGGACGATTACGAACGAGGCCGGATGAAACTGGTCGTCTTGCGCAGTGAGAAAACCGGCACGGAGAAAGGGCCGGAAGACCACTACCTGCAGGAATTCAATACGCACTACGCCGGGCGCGTGATCGGCAATCTGCGGGGCAAGCCGGAGTTCTGCACCGCCTGCGCTGCCGAGTGTACCCACTGCCGCGATCCGTACCGGCGCGACTTCAGCGCCGACATCGCCGGAGTGTTCTCATTTCCCGCCGTGCTGCCCCACGTCATTGAGAACCCGGAACATTACGTCCCGCCGGACGTTCCGCCGCACGACGCGCTGCTCGCCATTCACATTCACGAGCAAATCTTGCTTGAGATGCTGAAGCACTGCGGCCGTTGGGGAACCAAATGCGTCGTCGTCCCGCTCGAAGCGCCCGACTGGATCACGCACTCGGCTCGCACGCAGGCAAACACCATCTGCGAGAGGCAAGGCATCGAGATCGCCTTTCCAAAACCGTTTTGCGGGTTCAGGCCGCACGCCGGCGGCGCGCTAGCTGCCTTCAGGGATTACTTCCACATCGGCTACCCCGAGGTCGAGTTGACCGTCGAAAACTGGAAGATCACGAAAGCGAACGTGATCGCTTCCGGCGCGTGCGGCTCGACCTATTACATCGCCCGCTGGCTCATCGGACGCAGCCTCGAAGACGACCTCGTCACCGAAGTCGTCTCCAAGCGTCTGCACAGTTTCCCATGCACGGCCAGCATGGAACGCGACCCGGAGTTGGGTGACGACACGCCGCTCCACATCGCAGGCCAGGCCCACAACATGATTCTGGCGAAGGTGAAGGAAATCCCGCCGCCGCTCACCGACCACGTCCTGTCCCCGCATGGAAGAATGATCCAAAAAGCCGCCTCGCCGACCGACACCTTGAAAAACATCGCGCGTGCGAAAGAGGTGATTTTGGAAGAAGTGCGGGCCAACGGCACTTACACCCTCGCTCAAGCTCGCGCCAAAGCGCCGGACCTCAACCCTGCCGCCTTCGTCTCCGCCGCGCTCCTGCTAAAGAAAGAGGGCAAACTGCAGCGCTGACGCGCGCCTTGTCGCAAAACTCCGTGCCGGCGTGCAAATCGGCGTTAGCCCGTGGGGTCCGTGGAGGTCCTGTCTGAATTTCCTGCTTCTCAGCCTGCTCGCGCTCCGCTAAAGTCCGAACACGCATGGCATCGGCGAGCTATCACGACATCAAAGATTCTCTGCGCCAGCCTTATCTCGACGACCTGCGGCAGTGGCTCGCCGGCTTCAGCGGCGGCGGGGACAACACGATGGTCGGCTCGCTCGTCTTCGACGCCGTCCTGTCCGTCCCGCCCCACCTACGCAAGAATCCCGTTGCCGAGGGAAATGACGAATGGCGAATTCCGAATGACGAATCCGTCAATCCGCAATCGCAAGTCAGCAAACGTCAATTGCACGAACTCCCGCGCGTTTGGGTTTCCAATCGCATCGAAATCCTCACCACCGAAGAAGTCTGGGCCTATCTCCTCCAGAGACCGAACCCGCGGGGCAACAATTAGGCAGAAACGATCTATGGGATACGACGACCTTGAATTTAAGATTCCCGAACAGTGCCAGGATTACGATGAATGCTCTGCGTTCGTCATCACCTCTGTTGACGAAATGATGAAAACGGCCATCGACTCCGGAAAGAACAAGATCATTATCAACACGAACCTGAAGCTGGGCCTCCCAATGGAGAACATAAACAAAATTGCCGGGCCGTTTGTGGAGGCATGGGCTGTCGAGACATTCCAAGGAGTTGTCGAGGACAAGAACAATCGTTATTCCCTGATCAACGTTGAAGCGAAAGAACGCCTTTACATGGCGGACGTTATCCTCCAGTTCAAAAGAGAGCGAAAACGGGAATCCGGCATCACTGCGGAGGTGGACGTTAAAGCCACTGCCGAGGATATTGAATCCAGTGGCAAATCGCCGAACATCACATCGTTCAAGCGCATCCGAACAGCTTACGTCCATGATCCCGACTACATCTTCATCATCTTGTCACTGAAACACAGGGTTTACTCCACCAAGAATGCGGCAACGGGATTGATGGACGGCATCATGGAGGTGGTCGCCTACAACGCATATGATCTCAAATACTTGTCGAGTGCGGACATCAGTTATAATCCAGCTTTGGGAAGTGGACAGCTTCAGATTCGCGATATTCATTATGTCAAATTGACAAAGCGGACGACTTGGGAGTTCTGTCAACTGCTCGACCGCAAGTTCATAAAGTCGAAAAAAGGCTTTGATGCGTGGCTGGAGCTAGCCAAGACGCATGAATGGATAAAGAGCGATGAATAATATCGAAATACGCGCGGGCGACGCATTGGAACTGCTCAGGGCAGTCGAATCAGAGTCTGCCGATGTCATCATCGCAGACCCGCCGTACAACCTCGGAAAGGACTACGGAAACAATCATGACATCCGCGGTTTTGACGAATATCTGCACTTCTCAGAGGCTTGGTTGAAGGAGAGCCATCGTGTCCTGGCGAGCCATGGAACTCTCTACGTCTTTATGGGCTTCCGGTTCATTTCTTACCTCTATGACATCTTGGATCAGAAGTTAGGCATGTTCTTCAATAGCTGGATTACGTGGCATTACACCCAAGGCATGGGCAGGACGAAAGGTTTCTCCCCGCGCCATGAAGACGTGCTGATGTTCACGAAAACGAAGAACTTTCGGTTCATCTTGGATGACGTCCGAGTTCCCCAGAAGTATTACCGACAAAGAAACAACATGACGGGCGCGAATCCTGGGGATGTGTGGACGTTTTCGCACGTTCACTACTCAAATCCTGAGAGAGAAGATCACCCGACGCAAAAGCCAGAGGCATTGATCGCGCGAATGGTGTTGGCCTCCTCAAATGAGGGTGACCTTGTTCTTGATCCCTTTTGCGGGAGCGGTACGACACCTCGTGTCTGCCAAGTGCTCAATAGGCGGTGTTTGGGCATCGAACTCAATCCCGAATTCGTTGATCGTGCGCAACAGCGCTTAGAGAAACCATTCGAAGGATTCGATTCGACCGACCCAAGGATGGATCGCATCCCCCGTGATTTGCCAACTTACTTGCCGGTTGAAGCAGCACAAAAGCAGGCCTTGCTTCTGGAAGAGCAAGCGGAATACGAGAGTCCAACAAATGTGCCCGTTGTGCGACCCCACCACGGTCGGCACAGAAAGGCCGCCAGTGCCTCGTGATCCTCGACCCCAAGGAGCGGACACACTATGCACAAAACTCTTTTGCAGAAGCTGGAGGATGCGCTATAGCACGTCCAAGGTTTTGCCGCAGTCCATACACTCGTTCCGAATTGAACACAGAGTGCCTTCCTCAAGCGCATCACCTAGCGGACGGACCTTCTTCTCGTAATCCGGCAAATGCTTCCGCGCCGTCGGTGAGGTTGGCCGAGGACGCTGTTCATCCGCCGGATTCATTCCCCCGCGTAGATGTTGAACCTGCCATCGCGCAGAAAGCCCACCAGCGTCATGCCGAATTCCCGGGCCAGATCAATGGCCAGACTGGACGGCGCGCTGACGGCCGCCAGGATGGGAATGCCGGCCATCAAAGCTTTCTGCACCAGCTCAAAGCTCGCGCGACCGCTCACCAGCACCACGGATTCCGGGGCCGGCAAGCGGTCGGTCAGCAGTAACGTGCCCACGAGCTTGTCCATCGCATTGTGGCGGCCAACGTCCTCGCGCAACACCACCAGGTTGCCTGAGGTGTCGAACAGCGCGGCAGCATGCAGTCCCCCTGTGCGCGCAAAGACCGTCTGCTGACGCTGCATCACTTCGGGCAGTGTCAGGAAATAGCCTTCGGGCAACTGCGGTTTGCCAGTCAACGGCGGCGGGCAGGTGGCGCGGATTTGTTCGAGCGAAGCCTTGCCGCAAATGCCGCAACTGGATGTCGTATAGACATGCCGGCTGAGCCGGAGTGGATCGAACGGCACCTTGCGGCGCAGGTGAACGGTCACGATGTTTTGGTGCTGCGGCTCCCGGCCCGCAGTGCAATAGGAAATCCGCTCGATTGCCTTTCGGCTGCGGATCACGCCTTCCGTGCACAAAAAGCCGGCCGCCAGCTCAAAATCGTGGCCCGGCGTGCGCATGGTCACGGAAATCGGATACGTGTGACCGCCGGTCTCGACGCGGATTTCCATCGGTTCTTCCGTGGCCACAACATCACTGCGCCGCCGCTCTTGACCTGCGGTGTGCTTCATGACGTTCACGCGGGTTGTGCTGGAGCGTGTCATTCGAGTTGGGCTTTCACTGGCGGCGATTTTCGTGGCTCACGATGCTGGCATTCACCCCGACACATTAGCCAGCCACGCCGCCAAGGCAAAAGGATATGTGGCTCCGTCGCGTGCAAGCGGCGCATTTCGGCAGTACGATCAAGCGGCGAGTCGAACGGTCGTGCTGTCGCGATGCGCAGAAATGATTCTTCTGCTCCGGCTGCAACTTGACATGGCACGATTTGGCCCATAGCCTGTGTCGGCATATGAAGAACTTCAGCCGGTTCTGCCAACGCTCGGGAGGGCGTGCTGGCGAACCGGGTTGTGCTGAGGTCGTCAGTGCCCGGGAGGGAAGCGTCTGCTTTCTCCGGGGTCGGATTCGGAGAACCTCACGTATCAAGCGATAAGGGATCCATGTGTATTATCACGATCAGTCGAGGGTCATTCGCCGGGGGTAAAGCGGTCGCTGAGCGGCTGTGCCAGCGGTTGGGGCAACCTCCGCTCAGCCGGGAAGCCGTGCTCGCCCAGGCCGCAAAGGAGTATGGCATCTTGGAAACGGAACTTGCCCATACGTTGAATACCTCGCCTCCTTTCTGGCAGCAGGTGCCTGGAAAGCGCCTGGCGTACGTGAAGTGCGTGACGGCGGTGCTGTTCGATCATGCCGCCGGGGGGAATCTTGTGTATCACGGCCATGTCGGCCACCTGCTTTTCTCCGGCATCTCCCACGTGCTGCGGGTCCGCGTGATCGCCGACATGGAGCACCGGATCAAACTGGCCATGGAACAAGCCAGTATGAAGAGAGAGGAAGCCGTCGCCCACATCCACCGGGTGGATGAGAATCGCCGCCGGTGGGCCCGGCTGTTGTACGGCGTGGATTGGGAAGACCCCACTCAATACAGCGTGATCTTGAATCTGGGACACATAAGCCTGGACGGCGCGTGCGAGACGATCCTGCGAATGTCGGAGCTGGCAGATTTTCGGCCCACGCCCGAGAGCCGGCAGCGATTTGAGAACCTTCGGCTGAGTTCCAAAGTCTGGGCTGCGCTGGCGAAAGAACCGGCGACGCGTAGTGCCGGTATTGAGGTGACCGCCAACGATGGCGATGTCGTCATCACAGGGAGCGTCGGCTCGTCCAAAGCTCTGGAGTTGATGCCACGGATTGCTGGCGCAGTGGAGGGCGTGAAAACTGTCCGCTGTGAGGCGGGGATGGGCAGCGATTGGTACTGGTAGAACTGCGCCGGCGAGCGTCAGGGCGGCGGAACGCTCCTGACCACGAAGGTTCCGGCTGATCCGCTTCACCACTTGGGGACCGTACCCGCCGCACCATGATCGAGCAGCCCAGACCCATCCAGCGCCAGGGGCTTGGGTCTTGGAGTCCGCAGGCCGCCGTGCCGGTGATTCCGTGGCTGGGCGGCAGAAATAAAGGCCAACAAAAGGCAAACAAAAGGCAAATAAGGTTCGGAAGAGAGGAGCATTCTGTAGTAGATAACAGCACCGTCGCAGGGACCGATCATCGTCGCCCTGGGACGATGCGAAGATTGTCCATGAGGACCGAACCATGGGAAACGTGGCGGACATTGTGACGAGATGTGGCACGGGTCGCGATGCGTGCATCAAGATCCTGCAGGAGATCCAGGTGGCTTACGGCTACCTGCCTGCCGAAGCATTGCGGTATGTGACGGAACACAGTCGGGTCAGCCTGCGCCAGATTTACGGCGTCGCGACGTTTTACGAGTGGTTCCGGTTTCAACCGGTGGGCAAACACATCATCCGCACCTGCCACGGCACGGCGTGTCACGTCAACGGGGCCAGACACACCACGCGTGAGGTTCAAAACATTCTCAAGGTCAAGGATCGGGAAACCACGCCCGACGGGTTGTTCACCCTCGAATCGGTCGCCTGTCTGGGCTGTTGCAGTCTCGCCCCGGTGATGATGATCGGTAGCGATGTCTATGGCCGCCTGGCGCCGAAAGACATGCGCAAGATCATCAAGGAGTACAAGCGGAAGTGCCAGCCGGAGGCGAAACAGACATGAGTCACGGCAACGGCAACTCCCATTGGCGGATCGCCATCGGGCTTGGGTCGTGCGGCGTCGCGGCCGGGGCGCAGGCGCTGTACGATCAAGTGGCAAAACGCGCCGATCCGGCGCGCGTTGCGCTGGAGAAGACGGGGTGCGCCGGGCTTTGTCACCGCGAGCCGATGCTCGAACTCTACTCGCCCCAGGGAGAGCGATGGACCTACGTTCACCTCGATAGTGCCGGAATCGATCAGATTCTCGACAAACACGTCGGGCGCAATCAGCCCGTTGATCACTACCTGTTGAGCGGCGCCGACCGCGCCGAGGGTGTGCGCCGTTTCCTCGGCAAGCAGAAGCGGATCGTGCTTGAGAACTGCGGTCAGTTGAACCCCGAATCGCTCGATGCCTACCTGGCGGTCGCTGGCTACCAAGGGATGTCGAAAGCTTTGAAGGAAATGACGCCCGCGCAAGTCATCACCGCGGTCACCTCCAGCGGACTGCGCGGGCGTGGCGGTGCGGGTTTCCCCACAGGCGTGAAGTGGAAGTTCTGTTCCGAAGCGGTGGGCGACCGGAAGTACATCATCTGCAACGGCGACGAAGGCGACCCCGGCGCGTTCATGGATCGCGGCGTGATGGAGAGCGACCCGCATCGCGTGCTCGAGGGCATGGTGATCGGAGCTTACGCGATTGGCGCGTCGCAAGGTTTCGTCTATGTCCGCGCCGAGTATCCGCTCGCGGTCAAATTGATGGGCCGGGCCATCGAGCAGGCGCGCGCCGCGGGCTTTCTGGGCGAGCGCATCCTCGG
>CAYIOH010000151.1:0-8336 GCA_964364975.1 uncultured Bifidobacteriaceae bacterium | reverse complement strand
ACAATTGGGTTGGGCCGGCGTCCCCCGGTGCCAAAAAATCCCCCGAATTTGGGGGCGGGGTTTAAACGCGTCCCTACCAACGTGAGGGACGAGTATCGCGCCGCATTGGGAAAAAAAATCCTCTCCAATCTCAAACCGGAGGAACACGGCCTGCGTTTCGAGCCTGTGCGCGAACAAGCGCTCAAAGCGGCGGAGCAATCGCAGGACTTCGGAGGTCTATTTCTCGGCTTCAGCTTCTTCCTCATCGCGGCAGCATTGCTGCTGATGGCGCTGTTGTTTTCACTCGGGTTGGAACAACGCGCGCCGGAAATCGGCACGCTGCTGGCGCTCGGCTTCACGCCGAAACAAGTGCAACGGTTGTTGCTGTGCGAAGGTGCGGCGTTGTCGTTGCTCGGCGGAATCCTCGGCGCGCTGGGCGGGCTGGCCTACGCACTGGCGATGTTGCACGGGTTGGCAACCATTTGGCGCGACACCGTGGGTGCATCCGCGCTGAGTTTTCATTTTACGGGCCAAACTTTGATCATTGGATTGTTCGCGAGCGTGGCGGTCGGCGTGGTGACAATCTGGCTGACGCTGCGGAAGTTTATCCGACGGCCCGCGCGGGAATTGCTCGTCGGAGAAATTGCGGCGGCGGAGTCTGGAGTCCAAAGTCTGAAGTCCAAAGTCATTGCGGTCGCGGCGTTGCTGGTGGCGTTGGGCTTGGTCGGATGGACCGTGGTGAAAGGCGACACGGCGAATGCGGGCGCATTTTTTGGTGCGGGCGCGCTGGTGTTGCTGGCGGGGTTGGCTTTCGCGAACGCGTGGCTTGGGCGTAGGACGAGCGTCGCGCCTGTCTCTGACTTGTCTAACGTGGTAGATGGAGACAGGCACGACGCCTGTCCTACTCTGACGTCGCTCGGCCTGCGCGGTTGCGCGCGGCGCCGAAAACGGAGTCTGGCCACGGTGGCGATGCTGGCGTGCGGGAGTTTTCTCATCGTCTCCATCGGCGTGTTCCGGCTGGATGCAAATCGGGACGCTTGGAAGCGAAGCTCTGGAACGGGTGGGTTCGCGCTCATCGGCGAAACGACGATGCCGGTGGTTCACGATTTGAATTCGCAATCGGGTTGGGATTTTTTTGCGTTGAATAAGCGTGACCTGGAGAACGTGCGGTTCGTGGCGTTCCGGGTGCGCGAAGGCGATGAGGCAAGTTGTTTGAATCTGAACCGTGCTCAGAAACCGAAATTGCTGGGCGTGAAACCGGAGATGCTGGAGGGACGATTTGGTTTTGCGAAAGGTGCGGGCTGGAAATCTCTCATTAACACCCGGCTTCAGCCGGGTGAACTCGCGTCGCAGGAAGCAGAAAACCGTTTAAACGGTTTCCCACAGGGCTCACCAACTGACACCGGGCTAAAGCCCGGTGTTAATGAGATTGAAATCCCCGCCATCGGCGACGCCAACTCGATCCAATGGGCGATGCACAAGAAGGTCGGGGACACGATTGATTACATGGACGAACGTGGCCAGCCGTTCAAGGTGCGCATCGTCGGCGCGGTGGTGAATTCCATTTTGCAAGGCCAACTCATCATTGACGAAGCCGAGTTCGTGAAACGGTTTCCCAGCGAGAGCGGGTATCGAATGTTTCTGATTGATGCGCCGTCGAACGCCGTGTCCCAAGTGTCGGCCACGCTATCGCGGGCGCTGCAGGACGTGGGGCTTGAGTTGACGCCGGCGGCGGAGCGGCTCGCGCAGTTCAACGCGGTGCAAAACACGTATCTGGGCACGTTCCAAGTGCTGGGCGGCTTGGGTTTGCTGCTCGGCAGCGTGGGATTGGGCATCGTCGTTTTGCGTAATGTGCTGGAGCGGCGCGGCGAACTGGCGGTGTTGCTCGCGGTCGGATTCCGCAAAGTAACTTTGCAACGGCTGTTACTCATCGAGAACGGAGCGTTGCTCGCAGCCGGGCTGGCGCTGGGCGTGGCGGCGGCGGCGGTGGCGGTGTTGCCAGCGTTGCTTTCGCCAAGCGCGCAGCTACCTTTCGCGTCGCTGGCGCTGACGTTGGCCGCGGTGCTGGTTAATGGCGCGTTGTGGACGTGGGTGGCGACGCACGTGGCGTTGCGCGGAGACTTGCTTGCCGCTTTGAGGAATGAATAGGCGTGTTGCGTGTTGCGTGTTGCGTTAAGCATGGTTCGATGCATGACTGCCACTTGACGAAATACGCAACACGAAACGCGCGGCACAATTTCATGAAAACCATTTTGATCAATTTGGTCGCGGTTTGCGGATTGTCGGCGCTGGCTCAGACCAAACCGCTTTATTCGAACGACTTTGAAAAGGCCGAGGTCGGCAAGCTGCCGGACGATTTCCTATCCCTGAACGGCGAGTTCGCCGTAAAGGCCGAGGGCACAAACAAAATTATCGAACTACCCGGTGCGCCGCTGGACAGCTTTGCCGTGCAGTTCGGACCGACGGAAAGCACCGACGTGGCAGCGGCTGCGAGAATTTTTGGCACGGCCAAAGGCCGGCGCAGTCCGACGTTTGGCGTGGGGCTTTGCGGCGTGAGTGGCTACAAGGTGCAAGTCGCGCCGGGTAAAGCGGCGTTGGAACTACTCAAAGATCAAGAGGTCAAAGCCAGCATGCCGTTTGATTGGAAGACGGACACGTGGACGCAACTCCGCCTGCAAGTTCGCAAGATCAAAGACGGCGAATGGAGAATTGAAGGGAAAGCCTGGCCGCAAGGCGCTGCCGAGCCGAAGGGTTGGATGCTCACCTTCGACGAGAGAGAAGAGCCGGTGCCGGGGCGGGCGTCGGTGATGGGCAGTCCGTTTTCCGGAACGCCCGTTTGGTTTGATGATCTAGTGGTGGAAAAAGTGGCGGTGAAGTAGTTTGGGCTCGCGAGGACGCTCGCCCCACCAACTCAATCAAAATCCGAGCAACTCATGAAATAGTGGCAGCGCAGGCAGCGGAGCTTGCATTTCTCGTTGTGCAACTCGTGACCGCAGCGCGGACACCAGCGCCAGTATTCGCCGGTTGGGGCGCCGGTTGAAAGAGCACAGACCTGGGAATTGGGCGGGGAATTGTTTGATTCTTTTGCGCGCACGTCGGGAGTCACGGGTGAACATTTAGCGCAGGTGAAAATCTCCGGCAAGCTCGCAAACAACCCGTGCTCGCTCTGGTCCGGCCAACCCGGCAGACTCCGCCATGAATTTGCAACGGCGCCGGACGTGGATTGGACGCGCTGTCCGCCTGCTCGTTGCGGTCGCAGTCATGTTTGTCATGTTTCGTTGGTTTGAACATAGCCAGGTATATCATCCGACCCGCCAATTGGAGGCGACGCCGGCCGGACTGGGCCGCGCGTTCGAGGACGTGCGTTTCACGACCGGTGATGGCGTCGAACTGCACGGTTGGTTTCTCCCCGCGAACACAAATTCTCCGCGAGCACATCTGGTTTACCTGATTTGCCACGGCAACGGCGGGAACATCAGCCATCGACTTGGTTTGTGCGCGGCGTTGCTTGAAACCGGCGCAGGCGCTTTCATCTTCGACTATCGCGGCTACGGCCAAAGCCACGGGCGGCCCGGTGAAGAGGGGACGTATCGTGACGCCCAGACCGCGCACATGTGGCTGCGGAGTAAAGGATTTCGCGGCGAAGACATCATCGCGTTCGGCGAATCACTCGGCGGAGGTGTGGTGAGTGAACTGGCCTTGCGCGAAACCGTCGGCGCGATGGTATTGCAGAGCACGTTCACGAGCATCCCGGACATTGGGGCCGAATTGTTCCCGTGGCTGCCGGTGCGGCTGATCAGCGCGATCAAATACGACACACGCGCAAAACTTCCGCGCATCAAGGCCCCGGTCTTGGTGATGCACAGCCGGACAGACGACCTGGTTGGCTTCCATCACGCGGAGAAAAATTTCGCCGCAGCAAATGAGCCGAAAACGTTTTGCGAACTGCGCGGCGCGCACAATGAGGCGGCGTGGGAACAGGCGGAGTTTCGTGACACCCTCGGAAAGTTTTTGCAGCGGATGAAAGACAGGCCGGCGGGAAAGTGAGCGGGTGCCAGGTGGTGGTGGGCGGAGTTTACGCTTTGGTGTGCGGCACGCGCGGTGACAGCTTCGCATGACGGGACTGAACTCCAACGGACGAATCGGACGAAACGCCGCTTGCTTCCGTTCGTCAAAGGCGGCTTACTTTCGTGCGTTTCGACCGATGAAAGATCCCGTATTGTCCACGTTGGGCCGGCGCACCGCCGAGCCGGCGATTTCCTGGTTGATGCATGCCGCGCTGGCGCATCCGCATCTCATCTCGTTGGCGGCTGGCTTCACGGACAACAAATCGTTGCCTGTGGCGGACGCGCGCGCGTTGCTGAACGACATCTTGCGTTCGCCGCGCACGGGTCGGGCCGCCCTCCAATATGGCACGACGCCCGGCGATCCCACGCTGCGCCAGTTGACCGCGCAGCGCTTGCAGCGGCTTGACGGCGCGCGCGAGAAGCCGAAGGCATATTCGCCGGAGCGGATGATCATCACGAGCGGCTCGCAACAATTGCTTTACATGATCACCGAGGCGTTGTGCGACGCGGGTGATATCGTGCTGGTGGAAGACCCGACCTATTTTGTTTATCTCGGAATTCTGCAGAGTCACGGCATCCGCGCAGCCGGGGTGCGGCTGGAGCGCGATGGCCTCGAACTTGCGCACTTGAAAACCGTGCTCGAACAGCTCAAGCGCGGCGGCGGGTTACGCCGGGTGAAAATGCTCTACCTTGTGAGCTATTATCAAAATCCCACCGGCGTCACGATGAGCTTTGCAAAAAAGCGCGCCGCGCTGGCGTTGCTGAAAAAATACGAACGCGCCGCGGGACATCCGATTTATCTGGTCGAAGACACGGCGTACCGTGAATTGCGCTTTGCCGGCGAGGACGTGAAGTCAGCGCTGGCAGCGAAGGAATTCACTGAACGCGTGATTCTCACGGGAACTTACAGCAAGCCGTTCGCGACCGGAGTGCGCGTGGGGTTTGGTTGCCTGCCCGAGCCGGTGTTCACGGCGGTCACCCGCATCAAGGGCAACCACGATTTCGGCACCTCGAACTTGTTGCAACAACTCCTAGCCCGCGCGCTGGCGTCAGGACGCTACGACCGACATCTCCGGTTGTTGCGCAAGCGTTACGCGCACAAGGCGCTGGTGATGCTGCGGGCGCTGGAGGCGCATTTCCCGAAAGCCGTTGAGTGGTGGGAACCGACGGGAGGACTTTATTTCTGGGCGCGGTTGCCGTGCTCGTTGCCGTCGGGCGTGAAGTCAAAGTTGTTCAAGTCGGCTTTGGCGCATGACGTGTTGTATGTGCCAGGAGAACTCTGTTACGCGGACGACCCAATGCGACGCAAGCCAAACCACGAAATGCGAATCAGTTTTGGCAGCGCGTCGGAGAAGAATATCCGGGAAGGCACCGCGCGATTGGGGGCGGTGTTGAGGGAGATGATTCAATAGTTGTAACAGCCGATGTAAGGAGGCGCTGACTTTACTCCGAGTTGAAGTGAGCCAGCTTACGTCGGTTGCTACGCGATTTACCCCGGCGGCCAGGTCATCTTCCGTCCACCGAGGATGTGACCATGCAGATGCGGCACGGCTTCGCCGGCGTCCGGGCCGTTGTTGAATACCAGACGATAGCCGTTCTGCTTCAAGCCGAGTTTTTCGGCGACCTCAGCTGCCTTCAAGAGCAGGTGTCCCAAGATTTTGTGATCATCAGGGTTGGCTTCGGCGAGGCGCGGAATCGGCTTCTTGGGAATGATCAAAACATGCGTAGGTGCTTGCGGTTTAATGTCGCGAAACGCAATCACGAGGTCGTCCTCATAAACAATCGTGGCCGGGATTTCGCGGGCAATGATTTTTTCAAACAAGGTCTTGCTCATAGGTTCAAGTCTTACTCCGACGCACCTGCCCCGACCCCACCGAGGAAGGGAGCGAGTTCATTCCACCACAAGCGTGCACTTTGCTTCGCGGGCTTCGGCGCCGAGACATTCGCGTAGGTAGGTTACAATTTGATCGTGCAAACTCTGGCAGCGCGGACTCCAACGGCGCGCGCCCGCCAGATGCTTTACGCAACCGCGCAGGCCGCTGAACCGCACGATGCGCGGCGATTGGCGGAGTTGCGTGCGCAATTCATCCCGCAGCCGCGGAAAGAATGACAACTCGCGCGCGTCGCCCGATTCACGCGCGAGCCGGCGCAGGTCCGCGCCCGAACACTGCGCGGTGGTCGGTGATGGTTCGGTGTTGTCCACCCGGAAACCCAGGCCGCGCAGGACTTTTTCCAACGCCTCGGCGAATTCACCCACCGAAACCGTTTGCCGCGCCAGGTCGAATTTGAAGTAGTGAAACACCGACGTGGCCGCGTGGTGAACAACGTCGGGGTTCAACCCGCCGACGTCATCGCCCATCACCTCGATGGAAATCATTTCTGCCGAGAATGGAATGCTTTCGCCCGAGGGCAGTTCGAAGAGCATGCAGTCGTTGGCAAACGAGATCATGGCTTGGCCTCCAGCTTCTTGACTTCCTGCACGAAATCGGTGGCTTCCTGAAAGCGGCGATAAACACTGGCGAATCGCACGTAGGCCACGTCGTCAATTTCACGCAGGCCGTCCATCACCATTTTGCCGACGAACTCGGCGGGCACTTCGCGCTCGAATTTATTAGTGACGACGTCCACAATTTTTTCCACGAGATCCTCGATCACCTTCGGGCTGATGGGCCGTTTCTGGCACGCCTTGCGCAGCCCGGAAAGCAATTTGTCCTTGGAGAATTCCTCGCGCCGTCCATCGCGTTTCAAAACCATGAGCTGGTCGTGCTCAATTTCCTCGTAAGTGGTAAAGCGATGGTTGCAACCGGTACACTCGCGCCGACGACGAATCGTGGCGCCTTCACGCGAGGCGCGCGAATCCACGACGCGGTCTTCCTGACCGCCGCATTTCGGGCAACGCATATCAGAGCCACACCTAATAGTGGCTCAGGATTTTTAGCACACCAAATCTTGGGGTGTCAAGGATTGTTGCAGCCTAATGTCGGGCCTGTTCATGGTCCTCCGAGATGTCCATAAAGGAGGCTTCAAGAGGGAGAAAGATGTTGAAAATCAACGGCCGCGAAAACCCACTTCTACAGTTTTTGAGGCGACATCTCCAGTTTCAAATCCCACTTGTCCAGTTTTGCCGGGGGTGTCGCTTTTTAGACACTTGGCGCCGCGCTGGGAGATGGTTGAGGGAAACTAATCATTTCGCCTTTGGGTGACTGCCGCGAGGGTGCACGGGCCTGGCCGCTTGGCTGCCGTCGTGTGGCGGAGATCTCCCCCGCCCTATGGCTTGCCCTTACTTCTCCCGGCGAAGCAGCACATCCGCCAAGGGGTAAACCCAAAACGCCATTTTTGCGAACGCTCCTTGTGCTACGCCTGGTTTCATGAGTTCATCCCGCACGGCCCGAATTTCGTCGCTGCTGACATTTCGGAGTAGTTTCTCCAAAACAACTTCCGGCTCTAGCACGATAGCAACATCCTCGAGCATGGCGAGTACACGGCCCAAGCGTTCTTGGCTCACTGTTTTTGGGCCGCCTTGCATAATGAACTTGAACCCGCCAGTGTGTCCAAAGGGGTCGCCTGCCCCAGTTAGAAGCCAATCTCGGTCCACCATAATACGCCCGCAAAGCACATTGATTAGCTTCTCAGAGGGTTCTGCGACGTCGCCGGACTCCAGGCGGCTGAGGTAGCTCTTATGGCATCCGATCAATGCCCCGAACTCCTCTAAGGTAAACCCTTTGAAGGTGCGCAACCAGTAGAGCCGGTCTCCAAAAGTGCGACCATGAAACTTTTTAAACTTTTGTGTTGACGTTCTTTTCCCAGCCATATAAAGTGTTGCCGCAATAGATGAACGCAAAGCGGTCAGAAATTAAACGACGGAGCCCGAGAGTCAAGGGCCTAGTCCGCGCCGCGCTGGTGTTAAACGTCAGCGTTGGCCATCTGAGCCGCGTCGTCAGTGGCGCACGCAAATCCGCAGCCCTACTGGAGCGTTACCACCAACTCCACCCCACCTACCAAAAGTGAACACGATAAAAAAGCTTATCGAAAAGATCGACGTCACGCGCTCCGCGCTCGACGCCGAACGCGCCGTTAACCATGACGAAATCAAGAAGCTCGAAACAAAACTGGTGAAGCAAGAAAACTTGCTCGTCAGGGCAAAGGAGGTTCACGCCCTGATTGACCGCGCCCCGGCAGTTCGCGCGTTGCTCGACCTGGAGCGGGCCAAGTTCAAAGTGCGGCGCGATGTGATTGTGGGAAAAATAGCGCGCAAGCTGGTAAAAGGGCGAGACTTCCGATCGCCAATTG
>CAYIOH010000150.1:0-8348 GCA_964364975.1 uncultured Bifidobacteriaceae bacterium | reverse complement strand
GCCACGGTGCGCAAGTGACCGCCCTTGACGAGCACGGCGCATCCGAAGCGTTCATGAATTTCCCGCGCGGCGTCACGCAGGTCGTCGAGGGTCCGTAATTTGCGGCCCACGAGGATTTCCGCTTCGTCGAGATTGGGCGTGACGAGCGTGGCGAGCGGAAGCAGGCGCTCCTTCAAAACCCGGATCGCAGCAGGCTTGACTAGCACCGCACCACTCGTCGCCACCATGACCGGGTCAGCGATGAGCGGCGGCTTTCGGCCGACCGTAAAGAAATCGGCGACCACGCGGATGATTTCGGCGGAGAGCAACATTCCAGTTTTCACCGCGGCGGGCCGCAGTTCGGCGAAGACCGCTTCGATCTGTCGCCGCACCATGTCGGCGCGAACCGGTTGGATGCCCGTGACGCTTTTCGGATTTTGGGCCGTGATACAGGTGATGGCGCTCGTGCCGTGAACGCCAAGCGCGGCAAAGGTTTTCAGGTCGGCTTGAATGCCCGCTCCGCCGCCGCTGTCCGAGCCGGCGATGGTCAGAACGATGGGAAGTGCAGTTCGTTTCTTTTGCATGTCGGTTCTCTTGTAAAGCAAGAGCTAACACTTCGCGTGCGCCATGGGCGAGTATTATTCCCTCAAAACGATTGGACGTCGCAACGCAGGTGGTGCAATCTCGCGCGCATGAAAGCCCATTCCCGGACGCTTTGGATGCTGCTTGCCGTGTTGCAGTGGGCTGGCGCGACGGCGCGCGGCAACCTCGCCTTCAATCTCATTCCTGATCCTGGCACACCGCAAAGCGTGATGGACGCCTTCAACCTGGCGGCAAACCGCTGGTCCACCGTCATCGCGGACAATATCACGGTGAACCTCGCCGTCGGTTACCAGTCCCTGCCGTTCGGCGTGCTCGGTCAGACGATCAACGAGTCTGTGACGCCGGACTACGCGAGCGTGCTGGCCGCGCTCAACGCGAGTGCTTCCTCCGCGGTGGATGTCTCCGCCTACTCGCAACTGCAAACGGGACCGAATTACACGCGGCTCGTCAATCATACCGCCGACAATCCGAACGGCGCGAACAGCGCCCAGCCTTACACGCAGAGCCTCACCCCGGTCTATGTGACGCAGGCCAATGCGAAGACGCTTGGCTTGCTCGCACCCAGCGCCAATCTGGACGGAACCATCCGTTTCAGTTCGAACGTGCCGTTCGATTTCAATCCTGCTGATGGCACAACATCGGGCGAATACGACTTTGTCACCGTGGCCGCGCATGAGATGGGACACATCCTGGGCTTCGGCAGTACGGTGGACCAGATCGAACAGTCCGGCGGGACGATCCCCGGATCGCAATTGCCGTCGAGCATTCTCGATCTGTTCCGCTTTTCCGCGTCGAGCCTGGCGGTGGGGCCGGGTGTGATTGACACCACGGCGGACGCGCGCGCCAAGTTTTTTTCCGTGAATGGTGGCGCGACAAGCATGGCGGGATTTGCGAGCGGCGCGGTTTACGGCACCGGGTACCAGGCAGGTCATTGGCAGGAATTCACGTTCAGGGGGCTGATGGACCCGCATATTTTCACCGGGTTGCAACGCAACCTCAGCAATACCGATCTAACGGCGTTTGACGTGTTGGGCTATCGGATTGTGCCTGAACCTTCAAGTGCCGCCCTGGTGGTGACCGGGGCCGCCATGTTCGCCTTCACCCTGCGTTGGCGCAAACGTTGCCGCCACCGCGCCAGCTTTACTTCAACACGGTCGCCCCCATAGTTTGACACATGGACAAAGAAAAGGTCGCCGCAGTGCTGGTTGAGATCGGAACATTGCTGGAGTTGAAGGGTGAAAATCCGTTCAAGACACGTGCCTACCTCAACGCCGCGCGCACGTTGGAAAGTTTGAGCGAGCCGCTGGCAAAGCTCGTCGCCGAAGGGCGGTTGGGCGAAATCAAGGGCATCGGCGAGGCGCTCGAAAAGAAAATTACCGAACTGGTCCAGACCGGCAAGCTGGCTTACTACGACGAATTGAAAGCGTCCATCCCACCCGGCCTCGTTGAAATGTTGGAGATTTCTGGCCTCGGCCCCAAAAAAATCCAGGCGCTGCAAAAGAATCTCGGCGTCGATTCCGTTGAAAAACTCGAAGCGGCTTGCAGAGCCGGAAAGGTCGCGGAATTGGACGGCTTCGGCGAAAAGACGCAGACCAACCTGCTCGAAGGCATCGAGCGCAAGCGGCAATATGCCTCCAAACATCTCCTCGCCGATGCGCTCGCGGCCGCCGAGCCACTGCTGGAAAGCCTGCGTTCGCATCCGGACGTGATCCGGTGCGGCACCGCCGGCAGCCTTCGACGTTGGAAGGAAATCATCGGCGACATTGACCTGCTGGCATCGTCGAAAAAGCCGGCCGAGGTCATTGAGTTTTTCACACAGCAACCCGGCATCCTCAAGGTCATCGCCAAAGGCGACACGAAGACCAGCGTGATTCTGGAAGGTGGCATTCAGGCCGACCTGCGCGTGGTGAGTGACAAGGAATTCCCCTTCGCCCTCGCGTATTTCACCGGCAGCAAGGAACACAACATCGTCATGCGCTCGCGGGCCATCGCCCGCGGCTTGCGGCTCAATGAATACGGCTTGTTCAAGTCCAAGGAGGAAACGCGCGACCCGAAATTGCTCGTGGCTTGCAAGGATGAGGCGGACATTTTCGCAAAGCTGGACTTGCCGTATGTCCCTCCCGAAATGCGCGAGGACCACGGTGAATTCGCCGCCGGCGAAAAGGGCGAGCTGCCGAAACTCCTCGAATGGACCGACCTCAAAGGCTCGCTGCACAATCACTCTACGTGGAGTGACGGACACAGTCGGCCCGAGGAGATCGCGAGCTACATGGAAGACCTCGGCCTCGAATACTGGGCCATCACCGACCACTCGAAATCGTCCTTCCAAGCCAACGGCCTCGACGCGAAGCGCGTCCGCGAACAACTCAAGGAAATCAAAAAGGTCAACGAACAACTCGCCGCGCGCGGCAGCGAGTTCCGGCTGCTCACCGGCGTCGAAGTGGACATCCTCAAGGACAAACTCGATTTCGACGACGACCTGCTCGCGGAACTGGACGTGGTCGTCGCCAGCCTGCACGTCGCGGCGAACAACGAAGCCGAGAACACCAAGCGACTGATTCGCGCGGCGGAAAACAAGTTTGTTCACATGCTCGGCCATTTGACGGGCCGCTTGCTGCTGGAGCGCGAGCCGTACCCGGTGAACCAGCAAGCGGTGATTGACGCCTGCGCCGAAACCGGAACGTGGGTTGAACTCAATTGCAATCCGCACCGCTTCGACCTCGACTGGCGGCTTTGGCCTTACGCGAAATCCAAGGGCGTGAAGTGCGTCATCAATCCTGACGCGCACCGCAACGAACACGCGATGTTTCTGCGCCTCGGCGTCGGGATTGCACGCAAGGGTTGGCTGGAAAAGCCGGATGTCATTAACACCCTGTCACTGGACAAACTGAGGAAGGAATTGGCGAAGAAGCGTGGCCGCTGAACCGGCAGCTACACGAAGTTGATGTTGTTGCGGAGGCCGCTTTCACCGGCGGTTTGCAACAAGCGCAGGAAGTTGCTGCATTCTGCAACACGCGTTGGTCGGCGAATCAGAATCACTATTCCCGAGTGAGGTTTCGTTTTCGCCAGCGCGAGGAAGTCGTCCCGATTGCAGGTTACCAGCAACGCCTGACGGTTATGGGCGAGCGTCAGAACGGCATCGTCCGGCGAACTGACGGGAATCAACTCGCGCAGTCGCTGTGCTTCGTGACCCGCTTGTTGGATGACGCGGCCAATCGCGTCCGGCACATCCTGATCCAGAAGAAAGGTCATTGGCCGGGCTCGGCCATCTGGCGGGCAACGAGGTAGTCAATCTCCGCAAGGTGATCTTCGTAATAGGCCTGACACTCGAAAACCTGTGCACGGGTCAAACCCGGAAGCTGGCGGGTGACGGAATCCACCGTTTCGCCGTTTTGGAGCAGACCGATCACGTCATGCACGCCAATGCGCGTGTTCTCGATGCGGGCGTTGCCGCCGCAGACACCGGGGGTCTTGATGATATAACGGTAGGTCTCAACTGTCGCAGCCATGGCCGGAAGCTACTACACCTGCCCGCTGGCAACAACGCCTTTTCGCTTGGAGCCTGGGAAACGTCCCGTCGGTCTTGCGCGCAAGGGATGGCTGGAAAAGTCGGATGTGATCAACACGCTGCCGTTGGAGAAGCTGAGGAAGGAACTGGCAAAGAAACGGAAGTAAACTTCATTGAACGGTTGGAAAGCTTCAACCACGGATCCGCCCTTCTCTTTCCAAACCACCTGCCCATGCGATAAGCTGCCGCCATGTCGAAGCCGCTTCATCCGAAAGCAAGCGGGCTCCAACGAGCAGGTTTGTTCGCGGGCCTGAAATCCTTTGATGAACTGGAAACGCGCATCACGGCTTTGCCGGATGAACGGGCGCGAGGCGACGCCTTTGAGGTTTTTGCCGAAGCTTACCTGGCCACCCAACGCCGCCACGACTTGCCGCAAGTCTGGCCGCTCGCCGCCGTTCCAACCGATGTCCTTCGCAAACTCGCGTTGCCATTGAACGACTACGGCGTTGACGGCGTCGCGCAAACGGCCCTCGGCGGATTTGACGTTTACCAGGTCAAATTCCGGTCCGGCCGCCCGCCGCTGACCTGGCGCGAGCTTTCCACGTTCATGGGCCTGGCGGACAGTGCCGGTATCCATAGCCGCGTGCTGTTCACCAACTGCGACGACCTGCCCGCCGTGATGAACGAGCGCAAAGGCTTCTTCTGCATTCGCGGTTCTGACCTCGACCGCTTGGAAGAATCCGACTTCCGGGCGATTGAAAGTTGGCTGGCGCAGGCGCAAGTGCCAACGGCAAGGAAACAACCGCGCCCACACCAGCACGAAGCTCTCGATGTTCTGTTGCCCGCGCTTCGCGAACATGACCGCGTGACCGCCATCATGGCGTGCGGCACGGGCAAAACGCTCGTTGCGCTTTGGGTGACAGAACGCTTGGAAGCCAAGCGCGTTTTAGTTTTATTGCCATCGCTCGCGTTGGTGCGTCAAACCCTGCACGAATGGCTGCACGAAACCAGCCTGCCGTCGCTCGCCTATCTTTGCGTCTGCTCCGACCCGACGGTGA
The DNA here is from genome assembly GCA_964364975.1 of uncultured Bifidobacteriaceae bacterium. Classification (GTDB taxonomy): domain Bacteria; phylum Verrucomicrobiota; class Verrucomicrobiia; order Limisphaerales; family JADLHS01; genus JALOTT01. The sequence continues at coordinate 3,200 of CAYIOH010000150.1, read as the reverse complement.
AGCAAGACCTCGACGCCATCGCCACGCCGCAATCCGAACTCGATTTCCCGGTTACGACCGACCGCCAGAGCGTCCGCGAATTTCTCGACGTGCCCTTTGCCGGCGCGAAAATTATTTTCTCCACCTACCAATCGGCCCGTGTCGTAGGCGAAGCGTTGCGGAAGGGCGAAACATTCGACCTCGGCATCTTCGACGAAGCTCACAAGACCGCCGGGCGCGAAGGACGCAACTACGCCTTCGCGCTGGAAGACTCCAACCTGCCCATCAGGAAACGCCTGTTCCTCACCGCCACGCCGCGCCACTACAACCCGCATCGCAAGGACAAGGAAGGCGACGCGCAACTCGTCTTCTCGATGGACAAGCCGCAGGTCTATGGCGAACAAGCCTACCGCCTCACCTTCGCCGAAGCCGCCCGGCGCGGCATCATCTGCAATTACAAGGTCGTCATCTCCGTCATCACGTCCGGCATGGTCACGAACGAACTCTTGAGCCGGGGCGAAGTACTGGTGAACGGCGATCCCATTCGCGCGCGACAGGTTGCCAACCAGCTTGCGCTCACGGACGCCATTGCCAAATACGGCGTCAACAAAGTGTTCACCTTCCACCGCACCGTGAAGTCCGCGGAATCTTTTGTGGCCGACGGCTCGGAAGGAATCGGCACGCACCTTGCCGGTGTCGCCGCGTTTTCAAAGCATCGTAGCCGTGGACGTCAGTCCGCGCATTCATCCGTTTCGGAAGGTCAGCGCCGACTCACGTCGGCGGCTACGAGGGAATTCCAAACCTTCCACGTCAACGGCACAATGCCGACCGCACGCCGCGAGCGTGTCATGCGAGATTTTCGGGAAGCATCGCGTGCGGTGATGTCCAACGCCCGTTGCCTGACCGAAGGTGTGGACGTTCCGGCGGTGGACATGGTCGCGTTCCTCTCGCCGCGCCGCAGCCGCGTAGACATTGTGCAAGCGACCGGACGCGCCATGCGCCGGGCGCGCGACAAGACTACCGGTTACGTGCTCGTGCCACTCTACCTTGAACAAGCTGCCGACGAAACCGTTGAGCAAGCCGTTCAGCGATCCGAGTTCGACGAAGTTTGGAATGTCCTCCAAGCGATGCAGGAACAAGATGACGTGTTGGCCGAGATCATCCGTGAGATGCGCGAGGAGCGCGGGCGAACGAAGGGTTTCGATGACTCGCGTTTTCGCGAAATTGTTGAGGTGTGCGGCCCTTCGATTTCGTTGGAGAGTCTGCGAACCGCCATTACAACGATGTGCGTGGACGTGCTTGGCGTATCTTGGGACGAACGTTTCGGCGAATTGCTGGCTTACAAAGACGAGTTCAAAGACTGTGATGTTCCATTCCGACACCCTAAAAATCGTCAGCTAGGAATTTGGGCGGTTGCTCAACGCCAAGCGAAAAAGTTCGGGCAACTCAACGAACGGCAAATACAGCTACTTAATGACAATGGCTTTTCATGGCAATTGCAAACCGACTGGGACGAAATGTTCGAGAGGCTGGTTGTGTTCAAGGAAGCTCATGGTGATTGCGATGTGCCTCAAAGGAACAAGGAAGACCCTGAATTAGGTATTTGGGTTTTTAGACAACGCGTTTTCGACAAAGCTGAAAAAGTTAGCGACGAGCGTCGCCGGAAATTGGATTCGATTGGATTCGATTGGAAAAAGCGGGGAACGTGGAGTGAAATGTTCCAACAATTGCTCGAATTCCAGCGAAAGCATGGCCACTGTAATGTCGAAACGCCGGAGAATTCAAAGTTAGCGCGATGGATGATTGGGCAACGGTCTTGTAGGAGGAATAATAAACTCACTGCCCAAAAGATTAGAAGGCTTGACGAGATCGGCTTCCCTTGGGAAGTGCAGGCAAAAAATCGAGCGAATTGGGGGAGCAATTGGGGAAAAATGTTCGAAGAATTGGTAAAGTTTAAGGCGAAGCACCACCACTGCAATGTTCCCTCAAGCTGGAAAAAAAATCCTCAACTGGCTAACTGGGTCACGGCCCAACGCAGAGCCAAAAAATACAAAAGAAAAAGCTTCAAACCGGAGCACATGCGTAAGCTCGACGAAATTAGATTTGTCTGGGATCACGGTAGAAACAAACTTGGGTGGGAGAAAATGTTTTCGCTGTTGGAAGAATACAAAAACCAAAAAGGTGATTGCAACGTGCCACATCACTATCCAGCTAATCCACAGTTGGGATGGTGGGTGCATAACCAGCGTTCGCGCAAGCTGAGTGAAGAAAAAATCCGGCGTCTCAACGAAATCGGATTCCAATGGGAGATACAGAAAGGACGCCGTGCCTTGAAACGTCCGTGAGCAAGTATCTGAACAAGGGGATGCACTTGGTCTATCTCGATCAGTGCATCCTTAGCCGATTTCTGGAGAAGCCAGAAAATGAACAGTGGCGTGATTTGCGCCAGATAATTCTGAAGGGGAATCATCCTGGATTCGACCGTTCAAACCCTCGGGCTTACCGGGCGACTCCGTGTCCTTGACGTCCAGCCCAATCCGCTTCAACCTCGTTCCAGATGAAAAGCGTCGCCCCAAAGAGCAATCCCCACCGCATCACGCGAGCGAAAGCAGGGTTGGTGGTCGTGGATATTCAAGAGCGGTTCGTGCCGGTGATTCACGAACTGCAAAGCGTGATTCAAAACTCGCTTCGCCTCATCAATGGAGCGGTCATCTTGCACGTTCCAATCTTCGCGACCGAGCAATACCGCAAAGGTCTTGGTGCCACCGTGTCTGAGATTGCATCGGCGATTCCAGATTTCGCGCCGATGGAAAAGAACTCTTTCAGTTGTTGCGGCGCGCCAGGTTTCGTCGAAGCGCTCCGGGCCAAGGGCGTGCAAGACGTCATCCTTTGCGGCATCGAAACCCACGTATGCGTGTGCCAGACGTGCCTCGGTCTATTGGACGAGGGTTTTCGTCCGTTCGTGGTTGCCGACGCGATTTCTTCGCGCACGCCGGAGAATCACCGTTTGGGCGTCGAACGGATGCGCGATGCGGGTGCGGTCATTGTCTCCACGGAGATGATATTGTTTGAATTGCTGGAACGCGCCGGGACGGATGAGTTCAAACGGTTGCTGACGCTGGTGAAATAGGCCGACTCAATCAGGGGGCTGCAAAACTTCCGCTCTAGAGACGAATGCCAACTATGGATGCGCGCCTTCGTCGTCGCGGCGACGCGGGCCG
>CAYIOH010000149.1:0-8366 GCA_964364975.1 uncultured Bifidobacteriaceae bacterium | reverse complement strand
GAGCGGGCTGGGGAACTACAGTATCAGCTACGTGGCGGGGACGCTGACGGTGGGGCTGGCGAACTTGACCGTGAGGGCAAAGGACACGGGTAAAGCTTACGGCGACACGTTAACCTTTGCGGGGAACGAGTTCACGGCGGTCGGATTGTTTAACAGTGACAGTGTGACTAACACGAGTCTGGCGAGCGGCGGGACTGCTGCTGGCGCAGCGGTTGGAAGCTACACGATCACCATATCAAATGCGGTGGGAACGGGGCTGACGAATTACACGCTCGCGTATGTTAACGGCACGCTGGCGGTCACTAACGGGCCATTCAGGATCAGGTCAGTCACGGTGTCCAATGGCGTGGCAACGGTGATTTGGACTTCGCAGGATGGAAAGACATACCGGCTGCTCTACAAGGACAACGTGGCGGCGACAAACTGGAGCGTGGTGCCAGGTGACGTGACGATAACCGGAGCGAGGGGAAGCAAGACCGACTTCGTGGGCAATGTAGCACAGCGCTTCTATCGCGTAATGATACTGACAAACAGCGCGCCAGCAATGCCAACTCAAAGTACCAAGACGATTGGCGAACTCACGACATTGTCGGTGACGAACGCGGCGACCGATGCGGATTTGCCAAATGAACTCCTGACTTATTCGCTACTGTCCGCGCCGACGAACGCTGCGATCTCTGCCACTGGCGGGATCACCTGGACGCCGACGGAGGCGCAGGGGCCGAGCACGAACACGTTCACGACGGTGGTGACGGACAATGGCGGACTGAGCGCGACGAACAGTTTTGTGGTGGTGGTCAACGAGGTGAACAGTGCGCCGGTGTTGCCGGGGCAGACCAACCGGACGATAAACGAACAGACCTTGCTGACGGCGACCAACACGGCCAGCGACAGCGATCTGCCGGTCAATCCGTTGACCTACGTGCTGACCGGCCCCAGCGGGGCGAGCATTGATGCCAACGGGGTAATCACCTGGACGCCCACGGAAGGGCAGGGTCCGAGCACGAACACGTTTACGACGGTGGTGACGGACAACAACCCGTGGGCGGTGAACGCGATGCAGTTGAGCGCGACGAACAGTTTTGTGGTGGTGGTGAACGAGGTGAACACGGCGCCGGTGTTGCCGGGGCAGACCAATCGGACGATCAATGAACTGACGCAGTTGGTGGTGACGAACACGGCCAGCGATAGCGATCTGCCGGTCAATGCGCTGAGCTACGTGCTGAGCGGGCCGAGCGGGGCGAGCATTAACGCCAACGGGGTGATCACCTGGACGCCGACGGAAGCGCAGGGCCCGAGCACGAACACATTCACGACGGTGGTGACGGACAATAATCCGTGGGCGTTGACCGGGCAGCAGTTGAAGGCGACGAACAGCTTTGTGGTGGTGGTCAACGAAGCGAACGGTGCGCCGGTGCTGCCGGGGCAGACCAACCGGACGATCAACGAACAGACCTTGCTGACGGTGACCAACACGGCGAGCGACAGTGATCTGCCGGCTAATCCGCTGACCTACGTGCTGACCGGCCCCAGCGGGGCAGTGATTGACGGCAACGGCGTGATCACTTGGACGCCGGCGGAAAGCCAGGGCCCGAGCACGAACATCTTCACCACCGTGGTGACGGACACGAATGCGGCGGCGGTGAACAGCAAGCAACTGAACGCGACCAACAGCTTTGTGGTGGTGGTGAACGAGGTGAACACGCCTCCAGTATTACCGGGGCAGATCAACCGGACGATCTACAGATTCACGCAGCTGACGGTGACCAACACGGCGAGCGACAGCGATCTGCCGGTCAACGGGTTGAGCTACGTGCTGAGCGGGCCGAGCGGGGCGAGCATTGATGCCAACGGGGTGATCACCTGGACGCCGAACCCCGCGCAAATTCCGAGCGTGAACACGTTCACGACAGTGGTGACGGACAACAACCCGTTGGCGGTGAATGCGACACAGTTGAGCGCGACGAACAGCTTTGTGGTGGAGGTAACGGTCGTTCTAAAGAACACCCCTCCAGCATTGCCGGCGCAGATCAACCGGACAATGAACGAACAGACGCTGCTGACAGTCACTAACACGGCCATGGACTCGAATTTCCCAGCCGACGCGTTGAGCTACATGCTGACCGGGCCTAGTGGCGCGAGCATCGACACCAACGGGGTGATCACTTGGACGCCGGGCGAGGCGCAGGGTCTGAGCACGAACACGTTCACGACGGTGGTGACGGACAACGGCGTGCCGGCGTTGAGCGCAACGAACAGTTTCGTGGTGGTGGTCAATGAAGTGAACACCGCGCCGGTGGCGGTCAACGACAGTTACAGTGTGAGCAACGCGACGCTGACGGTCGCAGCTCCGGGTGTCTTGGGCAACGACTACGATGTGGATGTGCCAGCCAACAGTCTGACCACCGTTCTGGTTGACGGCCCGGCTCACGGAGTATTGAGCTTGAGCGCCGATGGCGGGTTCAGCTACACGCCTACCAGCGGCTTCAATGGAACGGACACGTTCACTTACCAGGCGAATGACGGGCAGACCAACTCCGCCATGGCGACGGTGACAATTACGGTATCCAACCAAGTTGAATTCCGTATCACCTCAATCATCGTGTCCAACGGCGTCGCCTGGATTACTTGGAATTCCGTGGCTGGGCAGACGTATCATTTGCAGTACAAAGACAGCTTGAGCAGTTCGAGTTGGAACGATTTGGCGCCGGACGTGATGGCGACCGGGCCGACGACCACGGCGACCAATGCCTTGGGTAATGCGACGCAGCGTTTCTATCGCGTTGCCATGGGGATGGCGGCGATCCCGCAGCCGAATATTATATCCATCACCCAAACCAGCGGGGTGGCGACGATTACCTGGTCGGCTATTGCCGGACGAACCTACCGGTTGCAATACAAGGCCAGCTTGACCGATGCAAACTGGACCGATCTGCCGCCAGACGTGACGGCGACTGGGCCGACGGCGAGCAAACCCGACACCGTTGGCAGTTTGCCGCAGCGGTTTTACCGGATAAAGCTTGTGCCATGAGAGAAAGCTGCGAAGTAACCGCGTGCGATGATTACCTGGTATTTCTTATCTCGCGTCGTAGCGATGGTTTTGGCGTAGCGATCACATTGGTCCTCCGCGTGTGGTCGGCAAGGGTCTTCCGCACGTTGATTCCCGGGTAACGACTCCCGCAGGCCGTGCAAGAAACACTGAGGATTTTTCGGTTGGCGCCGTTAAACAACGATCTCTGAAGGCGCCGGGCAGTGGTTGAATTTTATTTTTTCCAAACAAGAAATAATCCGGTCGTGAGGACGCCGAGGTTGCGTTCGGGCAAAACGTCCTCCATGAGGTCGGACATCAAGCCAGTCAAAAAGGATAAAACACAATGAAAATAGCAATCGTCGGATTGGGTTATGTTGGACTCCCGTTATCGCTTCAATTCGCGCGTTCGGGCGTGGCGGTGCTGGGATTGGATGTTGATCCCGTCAAGGTGGACACGCTGAATCAGGGGCGGAGTTACATCAAACATATCCCGGCCGAGGCGGTCGCGGACGCAATCAGGGCCGGCACATTTTCCGCAACCACCGATTTTGCCCGCGTCGAGGAGGTGGAGGCGATCATCATCTGTGTACCCACGCCGCTCAATAAAAACCGGGAACCCGACATTTCATTCATTATAGACACCGGCAAGAAGATCGCCAGGCGTCTGCAAAAGGGGACGCTCGTGGTGCTGGAATCCACCACCTATCCCGGCACCACGGACGAAGACCTGCGCGAGGTGTTGGAAGTGGGTTCCGGTCTCGTAGCGGGCAAGGACTTCCACCTGGCCTTTTCGCCCGAACGCGAAGATCCGGGGAATCCGGACAGCAAGGTGGCGCTTATTCCCAAAGTGGTTGGCGGATATACTCCCGCCTGTATGGAACGGGCCAGGACGCTTTATTCCAAGGCGATCAAAACCATTGTGCCGGTGTCGTCCTGTCGCGCAGCGGAAGCCACGAAGTTGCTCGAGAATATTTTTCGCGGTGTGAACATCGCGCTGGTCAACGAACTGAAACTCGTTTACGGGGCAATGGGAATTGATATTTGGGAGGTCATCAATGCGGCCAAGACGAAGCCGTTCGGGTTCATGGCGTTTTATCCCGGGCCGGGACTGGGCGGGCACTGCATCCCGATCGACCCGTTCTATCTCACTTGGAAGGCCCGCGAGTACGGACAGAACACGCGTTTCATTGAACTGGCCGGCGAGGTCAACACCGCCATGCCGCTGCACGTTGTCAACCGGACGGTGGAAGCCCTCAACGCCCAGCGTAAGGCTATGAACGGCAGCCGCGTGTTGCTCCTCGGCCTCTCGTACAAAGCCAACGTGGACGACGACCGCGAATCGCCGACTTACGTGTTGATGGACCTGCTCAGCAAACGCGGGGCGGAAGTGGCCTATTACGATCCCTATGTGCCGGTCATTCGTCCGACGCGCGAGCATCCGCATTGGGCGGGCACCAAGTCGGTGAGTTGGAACCGGGAAACCGTGGAGCGTTTTGATGCGGTCATCATTGCGACCAATCATCAATGCGTGAATTACGAGGAACTGGCGAAGTGGTCGTCCTGCATCGTGGACACGCGGAACAGCATGGCGATTGTGAAAACAAGAGCGGAGCAGGTCTGGAAAGCCTGAGCGGATCAAAAGGCGGCGTATGGTTCTATTATTGGGAGCAAGCGGTTACGTGGGCCATGCTTTTGCCGGCGAATTGCGGCGGCGCGGACATTGTTTTATACCGCTCACGCGCCGGGCGATTGATTATACGAATTTCGAGCTGCTCTTCGATTACGTTCGGAAGATGAGGCCCGAATTCATCATCAACGCGGCGGGGTTGACAGGTTCGCCCAACGTGGACGCGTGCGAACTCGCCCGCGAGGAAACGCTGGCTGCGAACACGCTGCTGCCGCAAACGGTTGCGCGCGTCTGTGCGATGACCCATACGCCCTGGGGCCACGTCTCCTCCGGTTGCATTTACTCTGGCACGAAGGTGCTGGAGGACGGGAGAAGACGGGTCGAGAAGAACCTGAACCAACCGGAGTTCCGGCGGTTTCTGTCGGAACAACCGGAGAATGTCTTCGGTTTCACGGAATGGGATGAGCCGAATTTTTCCTTCCGTTGCCCGCCCTGCAACTTTTACAGCGGTACGAAGGTGCTGGCGGAGGTGGCGATTCACGGATCTGGTCCCTGTTACGTCTGGCGGCCGGGGATCCCGTTCAACGAGCGCGAGGAGTTGAGAAATTTTCTCTGGCGGATCCAGAAATATCCCAGGGTTTACAACGGCGTGCATCCACTTTCCCACGTGGAGGATTTCGTGCGGGCGTGTTTGAACCTCTGGGAAGGGGAGTTGCCGTTCGGGATTTACAATGTTGTGAACCCCGGCGTCGTCACGACGCCGCAGGTGGTCGAAATGGTTCAACGCATTCTCAAGCCCGACCGCGAATTTGAATTCTGGAACGACGACGACGAGTTTTATCGGTACGCCGCCCGATCGCCGCGTTCCAACTGCATCCTGGAAATCACCAAGTTGCGGGGGACCGGCGTGGAAATGCGACCGGTCGAGGAAGCGCTGGAAGACTCTTTGCGCAACTGGCAATGCGCCACGCCGCCGTTGCAACTGGTGCTTCATTGATTTTCCGGTCCGTCTGGAATATAAAACCCGCGCGTTTCTATCTATGAATACAAAATCTGTAAGGCGAATTATTCCTGTAACTCAAGCCACGTTGCTTTTGGGTCTTCTGACTTTGGGGCGCGATGCCGAAGCACAATCGGTCCTGGCGCCGCCGCCGGAATTCTCGATTACTCCGCCGGCTGTGGTGCAGTACCAGGCCAACAGCCAGATGGCAGTGTTTTCTCCGCCTGAGACAGTCACTCATCCGGACGAACCGCCACTCCGATGGGGGCCGGTGACTTTGCGCCCGCATGCGTTCTACCGGTTCCTCTATGGAACAGGACTCCTTGCGGCGGGAACGAATCATGTGGATTCGACGATTCAGGAATTCTCACCGGGTCTTCTCTTCAATATCGGCAGCCATTGGACACTGGACTACACGCCCACATGGAGATTTTATTCCAGTGATCAATTCCGGAATTCGCTCGACCACAATGTCAGGTTGATTGGCGGGACCGCGTATGAAGACTGGTTCTTTGGGCTCTCGCAAACTTACGCTCGCTCGTCCCAAACGCTGGTTGAAACCGGCACCCAAACGGACCAGCAAATCTATTCGACGACCTTGAATGCATCCTATCAGTTCAACAGCAAAATGTCGCTGGATGCAGCGGTCAACCAAAACATCAGCTCTGCGGAGCAATTTCAAAGCTCGATCGAATGGTCAACCTCGGATTGGTTGAACTATCAGTTTTGGCCGCGACTGAACGCCGGCTTGGGCGTTACCTTTGGCTATGTTGATGTGGAAACGGGTTCCGACATGACCTACGAACGGTTTCAAGGCCGGATCAACTGGCGGGCGACCGACAAATTCAGCCTTCAACTCCACGGCGGGATGGAGATAAGACAGTCTTTAAGCAGTGGTGCGGACGACGTGCTGAATCCGGTTGTCGGAGGAGTGATTCAATACCAGCCCTTTGACTTCACGCGGCTTTCCCTGAATGTAGATCGCGCAGTCGCTACCTCTCTGTTAACAACTAATTCTCAAAGCCAACTGACCGAAAGCACGAGCTTCACGGGCCATTTGAATCAGCGCTTGTTTAAGAAAGTTTACTTGGACTTGGATGGTGGTTATCACATCGTCACATACACCGCTGCAACCACTGTTGCCACGGACCGCGAAGATGATTATTTCACTTTCAACGCGAGGCTAAGTTATCCCTTCCTGAAGCGGGGGACGGTGGCGGCATTCTATCAATACAGCGACAATTCCTCCACGATCGAGAGTTACACGTACTCCAGCAGTCAGGTGGGGTTTGAAGTCGGGTATCGATTCTAACCTGGGTAGTGTCCTGGAAGTTCTGCAAAAAGAAGCGGGTCATGGTAGCCACTGGGGTGTGTTAGAGAACCCAGTTAAGGAAACCAGCACCCCAATTCCTCTCGACCCAAGACTTGGGTGACAGTAGGGTTCAATTCGCTAAACGAGATCGTCTGCAAAATGCAGGCTGCTTAGAATTGTTAGGCGCACCGGTCATGCCGTGGTGGACCATCATTTACTTGGGCTTGTTTCTGGTAGTGGTTGTGGCCGGAACGTGCCTTGAGCCCCGCGAGGGAGGCGACAAGCCAGCGGTGTTGGTTCTCGATGCAGTATCAGCGATTGTTTGTGCCTACTTATTCGTTTCCTATTGGGTCAGCAGTTGGCGGCAGCCGCTCGGCGCGGCTGCACCTTTGCTTTTCATCCTCGCGGCTGGATGGCAGCTTTTCGACACCCCACGTGGATTACGGAGGGTCCTTTCAGACCCGGAACTCTCAGCCCGAGAGAAGCGATGGCTTCTTGTTGGAATTGTTATGTTTTTCACTCCAGCTTACATCGTTGCCGGAGTGGCTGCTTTCAGATGAATAATGATGCGCCTAAACGAGATAGGCTTCAAAAAAAGCAGGCTACTTAGAATGTAGGCCCCATTCGCACATTTATTTATGAACATCACCAAAGACCAGATGCAGCAGCTTACGTCAGAGCAGCAGGAGACGCTGGCTTCCATCGAGATTCAGCACGCCAAGACACGGCAGCGACTTTTGAATCAGGCGGGGCGCTATCGGGCGATGTCATGGTTGCCAGCACTGGTGATGTTACCTTTGTATTTGGCACCTATGTTCCTTACGAACCCGAAGTATGGCCCGTTATCCATTATTTGCGTCGGCATGAGCCTCTGGTTTTTGATTCAGTTTCACGCAGCAGGTGTTAATCGGCGAATTGATGCGTTGATTGAGTTGGTGGAGGCGGACAAGAAGAAGGACGACCATGATGCCTAATATCGAGGTAGGGACGCCTTCCACCGCGTCCCTACCAAACCCTCACGCGCCGACTCTCTTCTTGATCTCTTTCAACTGCTGGAACTCCGGTTTGGCCGAGTAGTATTTATCGAGCGGATAGCAGCCGGAAATCATCCCGTTGCGCGGCGCGGTGGTGCAATCGCTGAACGTCCGGCAAATCATCCTGGTCTGTAGCGCCCCCTTTTCCACCGCGTCGGCGAGAATGTCCGGATAGGAAAGGACCATGCGCCCGAGGCCGATCATGTCGGTCCAACCGTTGCGAACCACGTATTGCGCGACGTGCGGCAGATATTCCTGCAAGTAGCTGTAAGCCGTGCCGACGAGAATGGGAACACTGTAGCGGCGGTCTGTGACCGCCGCCGGCGCAGCCCCCCCCCCGCGACAAATTTTTGTAAAATTCT
>CAYIOH010000148.1:1665-8400 GCA_964364975.1 uncultured Bifidobacteriaceae bacterium | reverse complement strand
TGGGTATTCTTGACCAACTCCAATGCCTGCGGAAATTGGTCGAGGCTGCCGACCAGGTTCAGGTGTCGGGAAACTTCAATGCCGACGACGACATCTGACAGAGACCTGAGCCACAATGGAATCTGTCTGGCACGCTCTACCCCAAGCGGTCAGGTTTCTGGATTTCGGGATTTGTTTTAGCCCGAGCCTTTGACAAAGCCGCGAGGACGTGGGTTTTGCCCGCCTGGGTTGGAAACTCGAGCACGTCGCCGGAAATCGTCGCGGTGTTCCGGCCGCTTACGCGCAGGGATACCGGGTCTTTCCCCCACGGATTCAACAACCGACACGGGGCGCCGCGACGGCTCAGCAGTTCAACTCGCATCACCCGCCCCGCTCGCCGTTCCGCGGTTACCTCGAAGGCTCCTTCGGCCACGAGTCCGGCAAAACGGGCGTCCGCGGCGGCCGGAAGCGAGGGAAAGAGCCGGAGCAGGGATTTGCCGGTGGCATCGGGATGGGATTGCAGCAGGTGCTCCGCGATCACGCCGGCAGCCGCAAAATTCTCGGTCCAAATCCCCAGCTTCATGAAGCGCGGGGTTTTGTCCGGGAGCGCCAGTTCAATCGAACCATTGGGATACAAGCGGTTTCGCACGTCCGCGAGGAACTGGGCGAGACTGTCGTCCAAGCCCAGCCGCGCCCGTATCACTCCCAACATGACCAGACTGTTGTTGCCGTTGGTTTGGATGACTCGCGCGGTGCGCCGGGCAATCTCGACCTGCTCGGCGTTGGTCCAAAATAACGGGTCTTCCGCCGGGAACACGGGCACGAGCGGCGCGGGGATGTTGTATTCAATCGGCGGCGCATCGGCCACATCCACAAAGATTTTTCCATTGGGCGTATCATGCGTGGGATAAGCGGGTAATTGTTGCGCCAGTTTCCGCCAGCGAGCGGACGCTTCGGCGTCGCGGTTCAAGATGTCCGCCGCTTCCGCCGCCGCCAGCAAATGGTAACGGAAGAAGCCGATGGCCGCGCCGGCGTCGAGGTTGCGTTCGAAATGCGGAGTGACCACTCCCCAGTGTTCGGGCGAAAAGGTCGGGAAGATATGCAGCTTGCCGTCTTTGGGGACATACGGGGCGCAATCGGCCCGCTGGCTGCGATGGAGAAACCATTCGTAGAACCGCGCCACTTCGAGCAGCAAGGGGTACGTGCGTTGTTCGAGAAATTTCCGATCGCCCACAAACTGCCAATGCCGCCAGAAATGTTGCACCACCCAGGCGGAAACCTCCATGGAAGGGTCATAGAGATCACTGCAGAAAAGCGGCGGCTCGCGCCGGATGGGATAGTCCGTGGTGCTAAAATAGGCGCCGGGCGCTTCCTGGCCGAAGGCAAAGGGCGTGGTCGTGAGCGCGCGCGGAAACGTCTCGGTCACCCGGTCGAAATAGGGCTGGGCCAGTTCGATCTGGTTGCAGACAAAGGCCGACCAGAACTGCTGCTGGAAATTGTAGTTGAGCATGTACAGGCCCTTCCAAGGGCTGTAATCCGTAAAGATCCAGTTCCCGAGCAAGCCCGGCGCGGTGACCCCAGGACGTGAGCAGCAGGCCAGCAGATAGAGATTGCGATAGAAGAGTTGTTCCGCCAGGGAGGCGTCGCTGGCCGTGACCGTGTCGGCTGGGTCGCTTGGTTTGATTTCAATAGTGCTGCGCGACCAGAACCGGTTCCACGCGTGCGCGTGGCGGGTGTGGACGGTTCGCCATTTCTCCTTCAGCGCGCGCTCGGCCACTCGAACAGTCGCGTCCAGCAGATTCGCGTCCCGATCGCTCGTCGTGCGCACGGCGACGGCGAGAGTCGCCCAAGGGCCGCGAGCGGTGTCGTTCACCTGGCAGGCGATCCGGTCAGGCTCAGACTCTATTTTCCCAGCGGCCCCGGCCAGCGCCGCAGCGGCGACCACGGCAAAGCCTTGAGGAAATGTGGGGTCTGCGGGGATCCGTTGCCGCAGCCAGAAAGCCTTCCCGGCAATGCCCGTCTCCGGCGGTTCGAGGGGCGCGTTTTGCGGGTCGCGCGCATTTTCCCGCGTGGGATGGTCCCGAAAGGAAGCTTTGTTGGCCTTGCTCCAAAAATCGAGCGGCTCACGGGGCCGGAAGAGTTCGGCCCGCAGACCCTCGGCGGCGCGGGCGGGCAGGCGGACCAGCAGCAGGTTGCGTTCGTGCTCGACGAACACCGTCGCCGGACCGGCCGGCGTGTCAAACGTGAGCGTGGCGTCGTCCAGACGCAACTGCAGATTGGTGATCGCCCCCAGGCCGGAGAGGCGCAACTGGCCAACCGGTTTGGGAGTGGGCGAGAAATTGTGGGCGCTGGGCTGCGAATGATAGAAGTTCTTGAAATCCCATTCGCCCCTTGTTACCCGGTCAATCACTTGGTCGAGGTTCACAACGGGCTTGTCGTGGCTCGTATTCAACCGCCGATCCCAGACATCGTTCTTGCCCAGACTGAAGACCAGGGTGTTTTCCTCGGCCCAGACCGAAACGCCCAAGTCGCCGTTGCCCAGCAACACTCCTTGGAGCGGTTCCGTAGGAGGCTGGGGGAAGATGAAATCATGCTTCGTCGCGACGGCGTGCGTGTCGGCCGCCAAAACGTGACCGGGGCCACCCATCAACAGCGTGCCCAGTGTCGCGGCGCCGGCGGCTTGAAGAAACTCGCGGCGATTCCAGTGCGTCCCTTTTTCCGCCTCCTGTTTTCTGATATTGGCCTGTTCGTGAGAATTCATGAGTCATCTCCGGTTCTGTCATTGTCCAACCCTGGTGGTGTCAATGCGGCTTCCGCGCCTACGATGGGTAGAAGGGGCGGAGCGCCACATTGGGGGCGACGCCGATGATATCGTCCCCTCGCCACTGATAGCGATACTCGGCGCCGTTGATGGTTTCGACGGTCGTACGAACAGGCAAATCATAGCGAACCACAATCTCCGTTCGTTCCGACAGGTCGGTGCGCGGCACAAAGGCGAAGTCGCCGATCATTGTCAGGGAAATCGGCTTGCTGTCAGCCGTGATCTTCACCGATTCGCGCGGAGTCCAACGCGGAATGCGAATCCTCACGTTGTCTTGTTTCCCAGGCGTGACCGTCACCTTGGCGCCGTCGTTTCGCTCGCTGACGATCCGGACGTTGGGGTCTTCGTAATCGAGATGGAAATTCACCGTCAATCCCGCTTCGCTGCGGACCGCGATGTGCCGATAGACGTCGCAAAGGTTGTGGAGCACGGCGGCGGTGACATCGGTGTAGGACATCTGGGTGCCCTGGGGAAACCGGGAGGCGCCCCATCCGCCCCGCAGCCGTTGGTCCACCACCCCGTGGGCGTCCTTGGCTTGTTCCTCCGTAATCTGGCAGGGGAGAATCCGCGCACGAATCCAGCGTTCCGCGTCGTCGAGGAACTCAGTATGACCTCTCCGGGTCGCCAGCCATAAAGCCAGTTGTATCGCGTCGCCGGGCGAGGCGCTCTCCGGTATGTTGGTCACCTTCCCTGGGACTTGTTCCAAATCGTGGCAAGCGTAGCCCGACTCGCGAACGATCCGCCGAACGGTCACGCGATAGGTTGCCAGCACGGCGTCAATATATTCGTGCTGCCCCGTCAATTCGCCAAAGAGGAACAGCCCGCGCTGCCCGCCCAGGTAGGAGTGCGTGTGGCCGGTAGGACTCCCTTCAAGCGAGGCGACGTTCAACGTGCCGTCCGGATGGGTGCTGTTCTTCAGATGGTACCGGGCAAAGCGATCCGCCAACTCCAAGGCCAGCGGATCGCCGCTGGTCTGATAAAACCACACCAGCGCTTCGATCAGGCGATCGCTGGTCCCGTGGGGGGAAAACCCCTGGTTCTTGTCGGAGGGTTTGGAACTTTTGGAGATGAAGTTCACGTAGGTGTCGAACTCCGTCAGGATCCAACTGCCGTCCGCTTTGGAGGCGCGGCGAATGGTTTCCAACATTCGATGCCCAAGCTCCGCCGCCCACGGGCTTTTCCGGTAACGGACCAGACTGTTGACGGCGAGAATGTACTCGCGCAAGGAGTGCAAATAGAAATCCGGTTTGACGCCCATCCAGCGATCACGAGGACCAAATGCCAGGCTGTCGGGATTTTCGCAGAACTTCAGGAGATTCTTCTCCATGAGGGCCAGCCGCTCGGGCGGGATCTTCCAGCCGATGGTTTCCTCCAGCCGCAGCGTGGCGTCGAGCCAGCGACCGATGTTGTGGTTCCACGCGTGGTCGCTTGCTTTCGCGCCGGGGTCGGGAACGTTGAAGTACGGCAAAAAATTGCGCTCTGGATTACACATGTCCAACAGGTTTTGGCCGCCTCGTTCCATTACCTGTTTGAGATTCAGGTCCCGCGAGTTGCTGGCCGCGCTGGCGCTTTTGGCTGAAGCCGCGTCTGATCCGGCGGCAGGCGGGAGGCCGCCAAGCTCGGCTCCCGCCGATGGCCGGCCGGGCAATGCGATTGCGGCGACGGCGGATCCGGCGACGAGTTGAAGGGCCTGCCGTCGAGTAATGGTCTTGTTCATGTGCTTAATCTCCTATGCCTGCGAAAAGTGTGGCCGCGTTCCGCCAGAAACGCTTCCTCGTCGCTGCGCTGCCAGTTTTTCGCCGGACGCAGCGGCGTTGATCGAATGTGCGGATAGAGGACGATCTTCCCGTCGGTCTTAGTATTTTTGACCAACTCCAATGCCTGCGGAAATTGATCGAGGCTGCCGACCATCGTCAGGTGCCGGCACACTTCAATGCCGCCGCTGGAAACGAGTCGCAGCGTTTCAGCGATGTCTGCCGGTGCGCCGCCGCTCGAGCCGACGACGCGGATGTCGTCGTAGTGAACCCGGAGCGTGTCGAGCGGGATTTGATGCTCGCCCCGTTTCAGTCCGGCAAACAAATCCAGCACGCCGCCGCGCGCCAGCCACTGCTGGGCTTGGGTCTGTAATTCGGCGTTGGCCACGGCGATGATGATGTCATCGGCGCCCAATCCTTTGCTGACCTGGTCCAGCCGTTCCCAGCCCTGGTCGCCCAGAGCCGTGTGCAATTGCACGCCCGCCGCCGCTGCCCGCGTGGAGAGATTCTCCGTGACCCAGGCCAGACGTTCCTTGGAAATATCCACGACGATCAGATGCCGCGGCCGGAACCGCAGTGCCGCTTCGGCATGCATGCGCCCCATCGGCCCCGCCCCGATGACCATGGCGATGCCACCCCGCAGCAGGCCAAGCTGCGGCTGGCGCGGGGCGTGGGGCGAATCCTGGTGGATATGCAAATGGCGATCCTGCGCGGAAACGACGCAGGAAATCGGTTCGCATAATGCGGCGGTGAAGAACGGCAGGTTCGCATCGGGCACGGGCAGCAGGCAACCGCCCGCGATGACTTCTTCCGTGACCAGCATGAATTCCGCAAGATGTCCCGGCAGCGTGTAGCCCACGGCCACTTTGACCATGCCGGCGGCATGGTTCCGGTAGCGTTCGCGGAAGCGAATGGGCGGCACATCCACTGCCGGCTGCACCACATAGCGTTGCCCGATGGCAAAGCGGCCCGCGACATTTCGTCCGGCGGCCACCACGGTGACGCATCCCTCGTCCCCAAGTTGAATCGGAAAGCGCACGAGATCCCAGCCATTGACCAACGTGTGCTCGCTGCCTTGCGCGATCAGCTTGAGATTGGAGGCGCACACGCCTGCGGCATCCACGCGGACCAGCAGTTGGTCGTCGCTGGGTTGCGGGACGGGGATTTCTTCCACGCGCAGGTTTTCAAAGCCGGTGCCATGGAGGCGCACCGCGAGCATCGTCTTGGGTAAGGGTGGAACCGGGTTCATGCTTTTCTCACGAAGGGATCCGGTCAGGCCGGCTCCTCCACGACCGGATTGGTTAGCGCGCCAATCCGGTCAATCTCAATGGTAACGCTGTCGCCCGGCTTGAGGAAGATCGGGGGTTTGCGGGCGGCGCCGATGCCGTGCGGCGTCCCCGTCAAAATCACGGTGCCCGGCAGCAACGTGGTGCTGCCGCTGAGGAACGCAATGAGCGTCGGCACGTCGAAGATCATGTCGCCGGTATTCCAATCTTGCATGATCTGTCCGTTCAACAAGGTTTTGATCTTCAGCGCGCCGGGATCGGGAATTTCATCCTTGAGCACGAGGCACGGGCCAAGCGGGGCAAACGTATCAAACGTCTTCCCGCGACACCACTGGCTACCACCCCACTTGCCCTGCCAGTCGCGGGCGCTGACATCGTTGGCGCAGGTGTAGCCGAGCACGTAATCCAGCGCGTGCTCCTTGGCGACGTTCTTGCACGTCTTGCCGATGACGACCGCCAGCTCGCACTCGAAGTCCACCTCATCACTGCGCAAGTGCCGAGGGAGAACGATCGGATCGCCGGGATTTTGCACCGCCGAAGGCAATTTCATGAACACGATTGGTTGCTGCGGCTCGGGGAGGTTGCCCTCGGCGGCATGACGACGGTAGTTCAAGCCAATGCAGACAATGCTGGTCGGCGCAATGGGCGCGAGGAGCTTCTTGATCCGGGCGCGTTCTTGCGTGACTTCAAATGCGCCGAAGATGTCGCCCACAATCTGGAGGGCTGAACCGTCGGGTTGTTGTGCGGCGTAGCGCACGGAGTCGTTGGTTTCCTGGTAGCGGATAATTTTCATAATTGAGAGGCTCTTGGCAAACTACTGGAGTGCGCCCGTCCTCGGGCGCAGCAACGCGGGAAAGTTATGGGAGGTTGAGGATTTCAAGCGCTCCGGAATATT
>CAYIOH010000148.1:0-1655 GCA_964364975.1 uncultured Bifidobacteriaceae bacterium | reverse complement strand
GGTGGTGCTCATGCACCCCCGCGCCATTATTGCCCCCCGGGGCGCGCCGGGTGCGGGCCCCACTCCGGAAGGAGTTTTCATGTTTGTTTCATTTCATTTTTCCAGCGTTTGCCTTGATGATTTTGTACTGGAAGATCGCCGAGCCGCGAGGCGGAAGCGTCACGGTGAGGCCGGTCTTCATCAGTTCATTTCCTGAAAACGAGGACTTCTCTACCTTGTCGAAATCCTCCACTTCGTAGGTCTTCTCCGGCTTCAATCCCTGCAAGGGGAACGACATCGTCGCAATCGGGCTGTTGGTCCGGCGAAAGATCTGGGCGTGACCTTCGCCAAGGTCCGGCCGGTCAAACTGCCAGGCCATCCACACATTGTTCGAGCGGCTGTACGGTGTCAGCGGATAGTAATCGCCATGAATAATGGCCGGCCCGAGTCTTTTGCACTCCTGATAAGCCTGCTTCTGCGCGGCAGTTGTGTCCGGAGAAAGCCCCGCCATGCCGAACGAGGCCATGTAAAAGCTGCGGAAGGAATACGGGTCATAAAGATAAGCGCCCGTCCCTTGAAACGGCAGCCACGACGAAGCGCCATACGTCTGACACTGGTTTCCATCCACGACATTCGGCATATAAGCGAACTCGAAATCACTGCGGGTCAACGGCACGGCTCGCCGCATGGTTTCGAGATCATTGCGGCGGCCGCCCGAAGCGCACGAATCAATCCTCAATCCTGGATTCATGGCTTTCAAGGCATCCCAATACGCAAGGTGGTTTTGCACGTAGAAGTTTTCCGTAATGCCCTGCCGATTGGCGACGTCGTTCGTGCGCCACGCGGTCAACGGCCCGTCCCCATTCATATCCTCACGATACCAGTCAATGCCATTGGCCTTGATCAAGCCATCGAAATGATTCGTCAGCCAGTGGAAGGCTCCCGGATGCCCTTCATTCAGGATGTAACCCACCGTCCAACGCGTTCTTGGCAAAATCCACTCGGGATGATTTCTGCTCAACCACGAGTTCGTGTTGCCGATCCGTTCCGGCTCGAACCACAACAGGAACTTCAACCCGCGCGCGTGAAGCCAATCGCTGTAGGGCTTGAACCCGGCCGGATATTTGGCCGGGTCCACCTCCCATTCGCCGGTATTGAGCCAGATATTATTGTCGCCCGAGAAAAGGCCGGTGCTGCTCGGATACCAGGTTTGCGGCCCGCCGGCGCCGGCGTCGCGCCAGCAAACGTCGGGTTTGATCCCTGCCTTGAAAAATTCCTCCACCTGGGAAGTGTCGTCCCCGCTCACCTGGATTTGGGAAATGGGCGCGGGCGGCTGGCCGTTGATCCGCGGGATGTTGTGGGCGATGTACCAACGCCGCCAGAGGTTTTGCGCCCGCACCGTGTTGGTCCCCTGCCAGAAGAGCATCGCGATCAGCGGCGTGCGGATGGTTTCGCCCGGTTGCAAAAAGAGACGCGTGAGTTGCTGGCCGGCTTGGAGGTTGAGACCGTCTGTCGCATCCCGAGTGAAGGAGCTTTCCCATTGCCCTGGCCAGCCAATCGCCAGAATGACGCCCCCGCCGGGCATCTGCAGATTGTAATAGGGCCAGCCATCGGGACCATCGGACGCCTTGCCCGAATAATAAAACGGGGCGCAGGTCTTGACGGTATTCGGCCGC
>CAYIOH010000147.1:0-8421 GCA_964364975.1 uncultured Bifidobacteriaceae bacterium | reverse complement strand
TTCATCAGCGGCGCGATTTCCAAAACCGTCCACATGCCCAACGCATGCCCCGTGGAGGAACTCCGCGGCACCTACGTCCAAGCGTGGAAGATGGGCCTCAAATGCGTGGCCATTTATCGCGACGGATCGAAGCGTTCACAACCGGTCAGCACGAAACGAAGCAGCGACGGTTCCAGCGGCGCGGTGACCGCGGACATCGCATCCCTCGAAGCGCGCATCAAGGAACTCGAAGTCGAGATCGTGAAACTGCGTGAAGATTCCGGCAAACCGCTGCGTCGCCGGCTGCCCGAGACGCGCACGGCCGTCACCCACAAGTTCGACATCGCCGGTCACGAGGGCTACCTCACGGTCGGTCTGTTCCAGGATGGACAGCCGGGCGAATTGTTCATCACCATGGCGAAGGAAGGCTCGACGATCGGCGGTTTGATGGACGGCATCGGCACGTTGACCAGCATGGCGTTGCAATACGGCGTTCCACTGCCCGCGCTCGTCCGCAAATTCGCGCATGTGCGCTTCGAGCCGAGCGGCTTCACGAAAAATCCGGACATCCGCAACGCCGCGTCCATCACGGACTACGTTTTCCGGTGGATGGCGGTTCAGTTCATTCCGGGATACCGCGAAGCCAGCAACGGCAATCGCAATCAGCCCGAACTGGCGATTCCCGGCCTGACCGAGGAACTAAAAAAAAAGATAAACCGGCCGGTGCCGGACTTGGCGCTGTCGTCGGACACAGACCTGCTTGAAGCTGGGGAAAACGAGGACGGCAACGGCAACGGCCACAGGGCGCGCGGCGAAGCGGCGACCGCTCGCACGGTAAAAACTTTGGACGATTCAATCGCACATTTTCAGCAGGACGCGCCGACCTGTCCCAATTGCGGCCATGTGGCCGTGCGCAACGGCGCCTGCTACAAATGCCTCAATTGCGGCGAGAGCCTGGGTTGTTCTTAAGCGAAGACAATGCACAAGACGGGCCGGGGAAAACGCACTCCCCGGCCTGTACTTTTTCTGGGAATAGGAAAACATCGAACGTCCAACGTCCAAAGACACGCGCCCCGAACGCGGCGCGATTGGGCGTTCGAAGTTCGATGTTGGTTGTTGGATGTTTCTTCTGGTTGCCGCGCCCCGGTTAATTCTTGCTGCCAAGTTTTTGCCAAGTTTTTACTGCTCGACGACCCCTTCCTTCCTTTGTAATCTCTTCCCGGTGTTTGTAAATTTGGAAGCAGATGCTATGAAAATTCTACAACTTGTTCGGGCGCTGATTTTAACGTTCATTTTTACCTGCGTTGCTTTGCGATGTGAAGGCGAGGAGTCCATATCGCCAGTACAAAGCGTATTGTCCTCCACGACGATAAGCGGCTATGTGGATACTAGCGTCCAGTGGAATTTGAACACCATAAACACCAACGCTTCTGCGCCTGGATTCGCCGGAACTTGGATTGGAATAATCACGGATCGAACCTCCACGAATCGCATTGAGCTTTATATCGTTGTGGATGAGGTGGGAAATTTTGCGGGGCGCGGAATGAACTATGAGCGCACACTTGGTTCAGATCAGTTTGAGGGAACACTGGACAGACACGGCAGAGCGCGAATCGGGCAAGCTCGGTTTTATTTTCATCGTAACGGGGTCGCCACGATAATCGGTAGAGGAGAAAGCGGTCGGTACATCTCTGTGCGCTTGTTACGAGAGCAGATTCGATAACGGCGATAATCAAATGGCAGTCGTTCCCCATCCTGCCGCCGGCCACCGTAACGTCGAAATTGCTTCCCAAATCAAGCCGGCCCCGTTATGACTTTCACTCACAGTGCCACGCCGATTGAGTTGAAACTATGTCACGCGACCTCGTTACGGTTGAACGGTTTTATACGGAACACGCCGGGCCGCTGGAATTGCGCCTGATTGCCGGCGCCGGCGGCCTCAAGCGCATCATCCGCGAGCCGACCGTCAACCGCCCCGGCCTCGTGCTCACCGGCTTCACGAAATACTTCGCCTTCAAACGCGTCCAGGTCATTGGCAACGCCGAAGCCTTTTATCTCAAATCGCTGACCGCGGAGGAACGGATCAAACGTTACGGCGTTTTCCTTTCACACCACCTGCCTTGCGTTGTCTTCAGCCGCAATTTGCGGGCGGACAAGGATTTTCTCAAGGCCGCCGAAGCCGCTGATACGCCGATTTTCCAATGTCCGTTCGTCACCATGAAATTCATCAACCTCGCCACGCTGTCGCTGGAGATGATGTTCGCCCCCCGCGCCACGGAAATGGGCAGCATGGTGGACATCCTTGGGGTCGGCGTCCTCATCCGTGGTGAGAGCGGCATCGGCAAGAGCGAAAGCGTGCTGGCGCTGATTGAACGCGGTTATAGCCTCGTGGCCGACGACGTGACCAAAGTGACGCTCGTGGATGGCCGCGAGGTCATGGGCACGAGCTCCGACCTGACCCGCGATCACATGGAAATCCGCGGCATCGGCATTATCAACGTCGCCGCCATGTTCGGCGTCAAATGCATTCGCAAGGAAAAGCGCGTGGACCTCGCCATCACGCTCAAACCGTGGGAGGAGGTGTCCGACGTGGACCGCGTCGGCATGGAACAGGAGACGGTGCGGATTCTCGGCGTTAACATTCCGCACATCACCATTCCCGTGCGACCCGGACGCGACCTGGCCCGGCTCATCGAGGTCGCCGCGTTCCAGACCAAACTCAAGCTGTCCGGTTACAATCCGGCCAAGGAATTGAACGACCGCCTGCTCGCGCAGATGTCTCCAACGCAGAAATTGTAAATCGTTTCCTGAAAGAGGCCCGTAGTAGAACCCACCCCTGACCCCTCCCCGGAGGGGAACTGTCGTCGCGCGCCCGCCATCTTGTTCCCCTCCTCGGAGGGGTCAGGGGTGGGTCTGTGTTCAAAAATCCTTCCACGTACCAGAGAATTGAATGGCGCGCGCGCTCCGTTTCCGGTAGTTATCACGCGCACATTGATGAGCGCGAAAAGACCACCGGACAACAACGGACCGTTGACCAAAGAATTGACGATCCTGAACAAGCTGGGCATCCATGCCCGGCCCGCCGCCGCCTTTGTCCGGACCGCCAACCGGTTTGCGTGCGACATCTTCGTCGAAAGAGGCGGCGAGAAGGTGAACGGCAAGAGCATCATGGGCCTGCTGATGCTTGCCGCCG
The DNA here is from genome assembly GCA_964364975.1 of uncultured Bifidobacteriaceae bacterium. Lineage (GTDB taxonomy): Bacteria > Verrucomicrobiota > Verrucomicrobiia > Limisphaerales > JADLHS01 > JALOTT01. The sequence goes on along the minus strand of CAYIOH010000147.1, from coordinate 5,249 downwards.
GCCCCGGCACCAAGCTCACCGTTCAGGCTAACGGCCCGGATGCCCACGCCGCGCTCGGCGAAATTGAAGCGCTCATCAAGCGGAAGTTTGACGAGGATTGATTTCGTTGGGCACGTTAAACCGTGCCACAGTTGCGGTCGTCGTTCGACAATGACGTTTCAACGGTGCAACGTTTTAACGAATCAACGATTCAACATACTCACCGCCGCCATTGCTTTTCTCCACGCTTTCCTTCACGCTACCGCCGATGGCAGACGTTCAAATTGACATCAAATACGTCGCGCATCTCGCGCGGCTGGAACTCACGGCGGCGGAACAGCAGAAGTTTGGCGACCAGCTCGGTCACATCCTCGAACACATCGAGAAGTTGAAGCAACTGGACGTGACAGACGTTGAGCCGACCGCGCACGCCGCGCCGCGCGTGAACGTGACCCGCGCCGACGAAGTCCGCCCCGCGCTCCCGCACGACGACGCTCTCCGCAACGCTCCCGCCCAAGCCAACGGCCTCTTCATCGTGCCGAAGATTGTCGAATAGTTTCGCAAGGGACGACGACCTCGGAAATCGTCTGCATCATTTGCTCGACGTCGCTGTCGCCTGACATTGGCGTTTCTTGGGCGGGCTTGTTTTCGGCGACGGCTTGCATCGAGCACCGCCTTCATGCATAAAGGCGGTGGTAAAATATTGATTCTATGCAGAAATCCAAAATCCCCGCCAAAGTGCTGACGGAACTCAACCGCCAGCTCAACTACGAACTGGGCGCCGCCCACAGCTATCGGGCCTTGTCGCTCTGGTGCGCCGGCCAGAACCTGAAGGGCTTCGCCGCCTACTTCGCCAAACAAACCGGCGAGGAACACGAGCACGCGGAGAAAATCGCCGATCATCTGATTGACCGCGGTGCGCAGCCGGAACTGGCGGCCATCGCCGCGCCCAGACAGAACTTCAAGTCATTGCTCGAAGTCGCCCAGCAAGCGCAGGCGATGGAGCAGGCCAACACCGCGGGCATCCATGCCGTTTACGAGGCGGCGCTCGCGGCCAAGGATTATCCCGCCCAGGTGTTGATGCACTGGTTCATCAACGAGCAAGTCGAGGAGGAAGCCTGGACCACCGAGATGGTCAGTCGCGTCCAGAACGCCACCTGTGCCGGCAGCGTGTCCGACTTGGATCGCCATATCGAGCGCCTCCTCGCGCGCGAGGAGAAGGAAGACTAAGTTCGCGTGAAGTCATTGGATCGCCCAGAGCATGGTCATTCCACGGTGTCCAGGAGAAGTGAACGCCTCTCGCTCCCGCACGACGACGCCATGCGCAACGCGCCAGCAAAGGCGAACGGCCTGTTTTTCGTGCCGAAGATTGTGGAATAGTGCCCAGCGAATCAGCGGGGGGTAGGACGGCGGATGACCGAGAAAGGACGGTATTGTTTTGGGCGTTGGCAATACTGTGAACACAAGATACAGTCCAAAAAACGTCGTGATGGCCTCGGTTTCCATGCAGCTAGACCCTTTGCGCAAAGGGCTTTTGAGAGTTGGTTTCCGCGAGGACCGGCTTCGCAGTGATTTTCTCATTCCCGGCAGTCAGTCGCGCGTGCCGTTGCTTGCATTTGCAGACCGGCCCTATGATTCACGAACCGCATCCATTGCGGTTCTCGATCAGTCGAACGTGGCTGAATTAGACATTGCCGCCATTCGTCCGCTCGGAGCACCGCTCGTTTTCGCCTGTTTGCCTGACCATTGCCAGTTATGGCTGCAAGGCCGTGAACGCCCGCGCTTTCATCTACGACTAACACCTCGGGAGTTGAGTGGTTTTTTCGAGCAGCATCGGGATCAGCTCGCGCCGGATGCCATCTATCGGGCCAAGGTTTGGGGGCGTCTCGAACGTGGTTTCCAACTTGAGTTTGTTGATGCTGGGTTTCTCCCGCTCATCGAAGAAGAAGCTGGCCAAAAACTCACCAACCTTATCGAACGGGTTGTTTCAGAAACTAAGCATCGCTTGGGATGGAAGGAAGTTTCTGAGGCCGACGGACGTTGGCTTCTCCAATCTACGTTCTGGCTGTTGGCCGCAAAGATTTTGCAAGACAAGTCAGTTCCTGGCTTCGTGCGACTCGATTTGGCCGATGTGGAGGAGGTCTATAAACGTTTGGCAACGCACTACCACAGCGAATCGCCGCGACCGATCCAAATCTGCAATCGCCGTCGGCACGATGCTTTAGTGGCCGCGAGCCAAGACATCAGGGCGTTTGCTCATTGTGGGCCGGTCAGCACCGAAGCTTTGGGGTTTCTTTACGAGAGCGCGCTGATTGATCGAACCATCCGAATCAAACTCGGCACTCATAGCACGCCGACTTGGCTGGTGGACTACATCGTGGGGCGACTCCGCCCTTGGGTTGAAAAGGAAATTGCGGTGGAAAATCGCAGGGTGTTTGAGCCTGCCTGCGGCCATGCCGGGTTTCTGATTGCGGCCATGCGGCTGCTCAGTGAATTGCTTCCCTCGGATTGGCAGCAGCCACGGAAGACATACTTGCGTGAACGTCTCCACGGCCTTGAATTAGACGGCTTCGCGCTCGAAGTCGCGCGCTTGTCGCTGACCCTCGCCGACGTGCCGAATCCAAACGGCTGGGCGCTGACCGAAGAAAACATGTTCAAAGCGGACTTGCTTGAAAGTGGGATTTCCGACGCAACCATCGTTCTTGGCAATCCACCGTTTGAGAACTTCGCCTCCAATGAACGTCGCCCTGGCTGGCTGCCGAACAAAGCAGCCGAGACTTTCCGTCGCGTCGTTGCGCATCTCCCGACCGGTGGTGTTTTTGGTTTCGTTCTGCCGCAAACTTTTTTGCACGCCAAGCAGGCAGCCGATATACGGCGGATTCTCTTGCGCGACTATGAAATCTCGGAGATCAGCCTTTTTGCGGACAAGGTTTTCCGCTACGGCGAGCCGGAATCCACGGTCATCATGGGTCGACGTTTGGCGCGAACCAGCGCGCGTCGATCACCAATCCGTTATCAGCGCGTCCGTGAGGGACAGATCGAAGAATTCAGCCGAAGCTACGAGCCAAGCAGTAAGACCGATGTGAACCCGGTGCGGATGGCCAAAACTGGTGCTTCGTCGTTGCTCGTGCCGGACTTGGCTGATGTGTGGGAGGCTTTGGAAGCACTGCCGAAGTTTGATCGCTTCGCCGACATCGGCCAAGGACTTATCCACAAGTCAGCTGACGATCCCACGTTGCCCGCAGGGGTGATTCCAGAGTCGCCTGTTCCGAGGAAGGGATTGCATGCGGGATATTCCAGTTGGACAGAGAATCAAATGACCCACGCACTGCCCGGAACCACATGGTTGAATCTCCAACCGGATTGCATTCGGCGGCCTGTCCGTGGAACGACAACGAGCGTGCCACAAGTGCTGTGGAATTATGCGCGCGTCAGTCGTGAAGCATGGCGACTGAAGGCATTGATTGACGAAGACGGCCACCCTGTCACCAGTCGGTTCAATGTTGTGCGGTCGAAATCCACACGGGTTTCGCTGCCAGTGCTTTGGGCGATCTGTAATTCACCGGTAGCGAACGCCTATGCATACTGCATTTCGAACAAGCGTGACGTTCTAGCAGGCACCATGCGCGAAATGCCAGTCCCAGATTTGTCTGAGCACAATCTCGGCGCATTGGAGCAAATGGTCACGGACTACTTGAAAGGTGCAAGAGCCGTGACTGCGCCCGTCGCGAACAGGCGACGACGTAAAGACACACCTGACGTCGAACAGATGAATCTCGGCATTGCTGGCGCGGGCCACGAGACGAACCGCACAACTGAGGAACACTTGAAAATTCTTCACTGGCGTATCGATGCGGAAGTTTTGCGGCTCTACAACCTGCCTGCGGCGTTGGAGCGCAAGGTTCTCGACTTGTTCAGTGGCATTCATCGCCGCGGCGTGCCTTTTGAGCAAACTGAGTATTTCCCAAATGGCTTCTCTGATTTGGAACGCTTGTCCGACTTGTTGGCCATCACCGCAGACTGGCCGAAGACCAATCGTCGGCGAGCCAAATTGATGGATTTGGAGGAGGGGGGGAAACTCGCCCCCGCGCAGGCGGTCGAGTTGGTGAATCTCCAGCGTCTTGCCGATGCCAGTGTCAGCCTATCGAAGCCACCAAGCATGGACGAAATCGACCGCACCGTGGACAGCCTCAAACACCGTGGGGTATGGAAGGAGTAGAACCACACGCAGTGCCATACAGCTATCCGCTACGCCCTCACCGGCGACGCCATGGCCCTTCCGGTTATGCCACTTACGAGAATTACCGGCCTTGGTTGGAGGACGAATTCACGTTTCGTTGCGTCTATTGCTTGAAGCGGATGGTCTGGGCGCCAACGGACATCTGGACGATTGACCACGTCATCTCGCAAGACGAAGACGCAGAACTGCGGTGCGATTACGACAACCTCGTCCTCGCTTGCCAGTTCTGTAACCAGCGGAAAAGTTTTCACCGCGTGGCCGATCCGTGTCAGGTCGCTTACGGTTTCTGCCTCCGTGTCGAATCCACCGGTTTTGTCACTCCGCTTAACGCGAAGGGAATTCGGCTGGTGAGCACGATCCGTCTCAATCACCCGCACTATGTGGCCGAGCGATTGAAAACATTGCGCCACCTTCGAGCTATCGCCCAAGTTGACCCCGGTGAGTTTGAGCGATTGATGGGCTTCCCGACAAACCTGCCGGACTTATCAACACTCAAACCACCGCGAGGGAATCGGCGGCCAAAGGGTATTTCGGAAAGCTGCTTCGCGCGAAGCATGCGCGGCGAATTGCCGACGACTTATTGAGCGGAGTGTTGTTCAAAACTCCGCGTTCCCCGGCGTGCGGGCAAAGGGGATCACGTCGCGGATGTTCGAGACGCCGGTGAGAAACATCAGCAGGCGCTCGAAGCCCAGCCCGAAACCGGCGTGGGGCACGGTGCCATATTTGCGCAGGTCCGCATACCACCAGTAATCTTGGGCGTTCAGCTTGTGGAACTTCAGGTTCTCCGCGAGTTGCTCCAGCCGCTCCTCGCGTTGCGCGCCGCCGATGACTTCGCCGATGCCGGGCACGAGCACGTCCATCGCGGTGACGGTTTTGGCATCGTCGTTGAGCCGCATGTAGAACGGTTTGATCTCACGCGGGTAGTTGAAGACGGTCGTCGGCGATTTGAAATGTTCCTCGGTCAGGAAGCGTTCGTGCTCGGATTGCAGGTTCTGGCCGTAGCTCACCGGGAATTCAAATGTCTTTCCCG
>CAYIOH010000146.1:0-8450 GCA_964364975.1 uncultured Bifidobacteriaceae bacterium | reverse complement strand
CGCAGCTATGCTCCGCACATGAATAATCATGGCGCCAGTTTCATCAAGGAAGACCCGTGGCGGATTTTTCGCATCATGGCTGAGTTCGTGGATTCGTTCGAGGTACTTTCCCGCGTAAGTCCGGCGGTGACAATTTTCGGCTCGGCGCGGATGCCGCGTAAGAGCCATTGGTATCAAGCGGCGGAAGCGCTTGGCCGTGAACTCGCCAAGAACAATCTGACCGTCATCACCGGCGGCGGGCCGGGCATCATGGAAGCCGCAAACAAGGGCGCGGCGCTTGGCAAGGGAAAGTCCGTGGGGCTCAACATCGAACTGCCGCACGAACAATCAGGCAACCGCTACGCGAACGTGCCCATCCACTTCCACTACTTCTTCGCGCGCAAGGTTTGCTTCGCCAAGTACAGCATCGCGTTCGTGTTCATGCCCGGCGGTTTCGGGACGTTGGACGAGTTCGCCGAAATCATCACGCTGGTGCAGACGCAGCGAATCCCGAAGTTCCCGCTGATTTTGTTCGGCAAGAAATTTTGGCGCGGCGCGCTGCGTTGGATGAAAACGGAAATGGTAAGACCCGGCTACATTGGCCGCGACGACCTCGACCTCGTTCACATCACCGATGACCCGCTTGAAGCGGTGAAAATCATCCTCGACTACGAACGCGAGGTCGGCGCGCCGGAAACGGTGCCGATGGCGTTTTCATGATGCGCCCGCTGATTCAGGAAATTCTGACAACACACACGCCCGAGTCGCTCGTTGAGCAACTGCGCGGTGAGCGAGGTGTGGTCTTGTTGCGCAGCGCGCTGTTCGATTCGCCGCAGGCGCGATACTCGTTCGTCGCGGCACGGCCATTTCTGACATTTCGCTCATTTGGGTCACGATGTGAAATCGTACCTTCGGCAGCCGCCGACGTGAGGAGGCAGATTGATACGATGGCAGTAACACGCAATCCGCCTCCTCACGTTGGCGGCTACGTGCAATTCGGCAATCCGTGGCACGTGCTCGACGCGCTCATGTCGCGCTACGAATTACTCGACGAAATTGATCTACCGTTCCCGCTCGGCGGCTGCTTCGGCTACTGGGGTTACGACCTGAAAAACTTCACCGAGCCAAAACTGCCGCGCCGCGCGGTGAATGATCTCGAATTGCCGGATTGCCATGTGGGCTTTTACGACAGCCTTGTGGTCTTCGATCATCGTCTTGGCAAAACCTGCATCGTCTCGACCGGTCTCGGTGCCGACGGTTCGCGGAGGGAGGAACGGGTGCGAGAGCAAGCAGAGTTTTGGAGTGCGGTGCTCACGGACGAACCTCGGCAAACCCACACCCCAACTCTCTCTCTTTCCGAAAGTGAGAGGGAGAATGTATCGTCAACCGGAGATAGTTCGGATGACTCACAACGTTGCTACGCTGCCCGAGAGCTTCTCCCTCACCACTTTGGAGTGGGAGAGGGACGGGACGAGAGGATTGTTTCCTCCAATCTCTCCCGCGCCGATTTTCTTTCCGCCGTAGCCTGCGCGCAGCGTTACATCTGCGCGGGCGACATTTACCAGGTGAACCTCTCACAGCGCCTCGCCGCTCCGTGTCCGTTCTCCGGGTGGGAACTTTTTGAACGCCTGCTCGCCGTATCGCCCGCGCCGTTCGCGGCGTATTTGGATTGTGGTGATTTTCAAGTCGCGTCGTCGTCGCCGGAACAGTTCCTCCACCTGAGCGGGTCGCACATCACGACGCGCCCCATCAAGGGCACGCGCCCGCGTTCGCCTGACCCGACGCGCGACGCGCAGCTCGCCTACGAACTTCAAACCAGCCCGAAGGAACTGGCCGAACTGGTCATGATCACCGACCTGCTGCGCAACGACCTCGGCAAAGTCTGCGAATACGGTTCGGTGCAGGTGCCGGAGCTGACCAAGCTGGAACGATTCGCTCAGGTGCAGCATCTCGTTTCGACAGTCGAAGGGCGGTTGCGGACGGAAGTGACGCATTTTACGGCGCTGGCGTCGTGTTTTCCCGGCGGCAGCATCACGGGTGCGCCGAAGTTTCGCGCGATGGAAATCATTGACGAATTGGAACCGCTGGCGCGTGGCTTTTACACCGGCAGCCACGGCTATCTCGGTTTCAATCGCGAAAGTCAGTTGAGCATTTCCATCCGGACGGGGATTCGCAAGGCGGGCACAGCGTATTTCCACGTTGGCGCAGGCATTGTGGCGGATTCCGTGCCGGAGGCGGAATATGATGAAACGCTGGCGAAGGCTGGCGGTTTTCTTGCCGCGCTCAATCTTTCGCGCCAACCGGAATCTGTCTCAGTCCCGACGGATTTGCAGAGGAGCAAGCCTCCAGGCTGGTAACCCGGGATCAGAGCCTGGTTGGCTGCAGTGAAACGGCGAATTTTTCACTTGTGGTTCTTTAAATCTTCCCTTATCTTGCACGCAGGAAAGCAAAATTCGTAACACAGAAAGAAGCCAAGCATGAACAACAACGGTAGCGATGTAATTGAAACGCTGACCCATGCAAGGATTTATCAAGACTACGAACGTGCGTTCAGCGAGACGACCGGCTTGCCGGTGGCGTTGCGGCCTGTGGAATCGTGGCAATTGCCGCATTATGGAAAGCGGAAGGAGAATCCGTTTTGCGCCCGGATCGTGGAAACGAGCCGCTCTTGCGCCGCCTGCCTGCAAGTGCAGCAGAAACTGGCGGAGACCGCAAAGGAAGAAGCACAAACGGTCGCCTGCCCCCTTGGCTTGTGCGACACCGCGGTGCCGGTGCGGTTGGGGAATACGGTGATTGGCTTCCTACAAACCGGTCAGGCGTTCCGCCGGAAGCCGGGCGAGGCCCAATTCACGCGCGCGTGCAAACTGCTCGCAGATTGGGGCGTCGAAGCCGACCTGAACCAGTTGCGGAAAGATTACTTTAACACCCAGGTCTTGTCGCCGGCAAAGCATGATTCCGCCATCAAACTGTTGACCATTTTCGCTCAGCACCTCTCGATGGTGAGCAATCAAGTTGTCGTTCACCAAAGAAACGCCGAACCTCCAGTCATCACCCGCGCCAAGGAATATATCCAGCAGCACGAGGCTGACGAGCTTTCGCTCGGCGAAGTGGCAAAAGCTGTCAACACGAGCAGTTTTTATTTCTGCAAACTTTTCAAAAAGGTCACCGGATTGAATTTCACTCATTACGTCTCACGTGTGCGGGTCGAGAAAGCGAAGAACCTATTACTCAATCCGAACCTGCGCGTGAGCGAAATCGCTTTCGAAGTTGGTTTCCAATCACTCACCCACTTCAATCGCGTCTTCAAGAAAATCATCGGCCAGTCACCGACCGAGTACCGCGCGCAACTTGCTTCAGCCTGAGGCTTGGTGGTCTGGGCCGTTCAGTGGTCGAATCGTTGCAGTTGGATCGGGGACGGCTTGAGATCTGGCGCAATTACCGATTTGGTCGTACTGAGCTGACACTCACCGCAAATATAACGTGGACTATTCTGTCACTTTAAAAGCCTGGTCCTGGCACTGAACGCGCTGGGCAGGAATTACCACTTCCCCTTGGTTTTCTCCGTTCACTTCCGTACGCGGAAGCACATCGAAGCCGGACGGCACAAGCTGCGTAAGTTGGTTCGCATCACGCCTCCGCTGGGATTCATGGATTACTTCGCGCTCCAGAAAATCCCGTTCTGCAAACTGTCGGACAGCGGCGCGATCATGGATGAATCTTCCATTCTGGGCTTTCCCACGATCACCGTGCGTCAGGCGCACGAATGGCCGGAAGGCATGGACGAGGTCGCCGTGATCATGAGCGGGTTGACGCTGGAACGCATTCTACAAGTCGTGGTGATGACAGTCACGCAGTTCAAGAAATCCGGCCCGTGCTGCTGGCTCGACGTCTGACCCTCGACCTCGTAAACTGTCGCCATGCTGGTTGACGAAACATGAACTTGCCGCCGCTCATTCTTGCGTCTGCTTCGCCACGCCGGGCGGAATTGTTGCGGCAACTCGGCCTCCGTTTCCAGACCGTGGCCAGCGACGCGAGCGAATCTGCCCATGAACATCTCTCGCCGCTCGAGCTCTGTCTGCTGAACGCCCACCGCAAGGGGCGCGCCGTCGCCAAGAAATTTCCCGACGCGCTCGTGCTGGCCGCCGACACGCTGGTTTTCTTCGACGGTGACATTCTCGGTAAACCGGCGGACCTGACTGAAGCGCAACGCATGTTGGAACGCCTGCAAAACCGCACCCATCAGGTCGTCACGGGCGTGGCATTGATTTGCCTGCGGGCGCACCGCGAGCACGTGTTTGCCGTCGGCACCGACGTGCGATTCCGCGCGCTCACAGCCGGCCAGATTCGAAATTATCTCGCCCGGGTCAACCCCCTGGACAAGGCCGGCGCTTACGCCGTTCAAGAGCACGGACATTTGATCGTGGAGGAAATTTCTGGTTCATACAGCAACGTGGTGGGGTTGCCGGTGGAACGGCTGCAGGAGGAGTTAAACGCTTGGCCAAGACTCGCTAAAGATCCGATTGAGCCGTCGGCGGGCAAGTCTGATTACCCTTGGCCATCGGAGTCCAAAGACGCGCTGAATCAAAACCGCAAAACCAACAAGACCAAATCGTGAAACGACTGATTGCTTCCCTCTGGCTGCTCACCGCGCTCGGCCTTCACGCCGCACCCACCCGCGCGAACACTCCCAACCTCGTTATCATCTTCTGCGATGATCTGGGCTACGCGGACATCGGCTGCTTCGGCGCGAAAGGCTACACCACGCCGAACCTTGACCGCATGGCGAAGGAGGGCATTCGCTTCACGCGATTCTACGACGCCCAACCGGTTTGCTCCGCGTCGCGCTCGGCGCTGATGACGGGTTGTTATCCCAGCCGCGTGGGCATCCAGGGTGCGCTCGGCCCCAATGCCAGGATTGGCATTCACAGCAACGAGGTGACCTTCGCTGAGATCGGAAAACAACGCGGCTACGCCACGGCCATTTTCGGCAAGTGGCATCTGGGTAGTGAGCGGCAGTTTCTTCCGACACACCATGGCTTCGACGACTACTTTGGCCTGCCCTACTCGAACGACATGTGGCCGTGGCATCCCGAGTTCGTAAACACGCCGCCCGAGGAGCGCAAGCGCCGGCCCGGCTTTCCCGAGCTGCCGTTGATCGAGGGCGACAAGGTCATCAACCCGGCGGTAACTTACAAAGAGCAATGTCAACTCACGACGTGGTACACCGAACATGCGGTGCAGTTCATCGAAAAGAACAAGGACCACCCCTTCTTCCTTTACGTGCCGCACAACATGCCACACGTGCCGCTGCACGTGAGCGACAAATTCAAGGGCAAAACCGCGCGGGGTCTTTTCGGCGATGTGATCGAGGAAATTGACTGGTCGGTCGGCCAGATTCTGGGGGCGTTGAAGAAAAATCGGCTGGAGAAAAACACGCTGGTGATTTTCTCATCCGACAACGGCCCGTGGCTTTCCTACGGCAACCATGCCGGCTCCGCCCTGCCTTTGCGCGAGGGCAAAGGCACGTGCTGGGATGGCGGCGTGCGCGTGCCGTTCATCGCGCGCTGGCCGGGAAAAATTCCGAAGGGCAGCGTGTGCAATGAACCAGCCATGACGATGGATCTGCTGCCCACGTTCGCGAAGCTCATTGGCGCGGAACTTCCGAAGCACAAGATTGACGGTCTGGACATCTGGCCGTTGCTCTCCGGCGACCCGAAAGCGAAGAACCCGCACGATGCCTACTTCTTTTACTTCGGCAACAATCAGCTTGAAGCGGTGACGAGCGGGAAGTGGAAGCTCCAACTGCCGCACACCTATCGCACACTCGGTGGCATACCAGGCGGGCGCGACGGCAAGCCCGCTCCCTACCAAACGCGCAAGCTGGAGAAGGCTGAACTTTACGACCTCGAGAACGACATTGGCGAAACGACCGATCTTGCCGGCAACCATCCTGATGTGGTGAAACGCCTCGAAGCCTACGCTGAACAGGCGCGCGGGGAACTCGGCGATTCGCTCACGCAGCGCACCGGCAAAGGCGTGCGCGAACCGGGACGTGTAGCGGAATCAAATTAGTGCCGAGTTGGGCGTATCCGGAAATTCATTTTGGCCATCAGGCTTGAAGGCCTGAATGTCGCGCTCCCTGCCCGCCCCGGACTGGATTCGTCACTTGCTGCCTCCCGGCACGGCCAACGTTTGCAGAATGATAGCTTGGACTTCATTCCAATTCTTTTTCGTCGCATCCGCTATGCCCGCCGCCATGCCGCTCGTGTAGGCGGCGGAGGCGGAAGTTCCCTGAACGTAATACGACTGGCCGTTGAAACAGAACACGCCCGAATCTGGAGCAGCCACGTTCACAAAACTGCCCCGGTTGGCATACGGCGCAATCTGCCCGCTCTCGACGGCGGTTACAGCAAGAACGCCAGGATACGCTGCCGGGTAGAACGGCGTTGTCACTGGTTGGTTGCCGGCCGCCGCAACAATCGGAATGCCACGGTCACGAACAGCTTGAATAACGCTTTCAAGAAACGGGCTGTATCCCTGTCCCCCGAGACTGAGGTTGATGATGTTGGCGCCATTATTGACGGCGGTCACGATGCCGTTGGCCACGTCATAGGTGCTTGTGCTCGGGTTCGGGCCGTAAACGTCCACGGGCTGGATTTGCACGGAAGTGCTGCCTTTGGTGGCGGCTTGAAGACTGAGTAACATGATGTTGGCCATTCCGTTGGCGTGCGGGGGCGTGTTCGCCGAGGGTTGCGCCTGACCGGCTACGTAGATGGTCTTGAGCAAAAATTTGTTGAGGTCGCCACACAGTGGCTGGGGATCCGTGTCCACCATTCCGATGATAATCTGGCCAGCGTCAGGAGGTGGATTTAACTGCAGATTCAACTGCGGAGCCGAACCATTTGCCAGTCCGAACTCAGGGTTTGGCCGGTCTATGGAATAGTTGTAGTCCACGGCGGTGACATCGTCGTCAAGCGCAAGCAATTCGCGCGCGGCATCAGCGGCGGCGGCATCGGCAAACTGGAGCCGGCACACCTTCAATTTCTCGATGCAACCGATGACTTTTGCGCCGAGCTTGCGCGCCAGTTCGTTGATGTCCGCGCCCGGCCTGAGCTTCACGATCAGTTCGTTGGGGATGCGTTTGGAACCGGGAGCTTCCCGAAACGCCCGCACCTGTCGCGTGGCCTTCTTCATCTCGGTCCGGAAAACGTAGAGGCGCGGGCTGGAGTTGGTCTGTGGCACAAGGGTGAAATTCAAATCGCCGAGCAACAACCTCAGCGCCTCGCCGGACGGCAGATTCTTGAACTTCGACGAAGCCGTATGCGTTGTGCCCGGTTCGACAAAAACCTGCCAGCCCGTCTCCGTGGCGATGCGTTCGAGCAACGTCGCCAGACCCAGTGTGCGCACGTCGGCGTCCACGCGGTCCTTGTCTTTGTTCCAGACCAACGTGTTGCCGGCATTGGGCGTGGCGGCGTTGAGCCCGCCGCTCAAGAGGGCGGCGAGCAGAACCAAGCCGGGTCGTCGCAAATAGCGCATGTTCATTAATTGACGGTTTAGACCCTGGAACGGTTAATACGTTGAAAGGCCATCAAGATTCCACCAATCGCTCAGGGCGCGGTGCGGACGCGATAAAACCGCTGGGGCGATGAGTTGTTTGTTTCCGACCATTGGCCCGGCGAGTTTGTCGGAGTGACCGCGTCGCGCAACAGGAATGTGTTCGTGACGTCCGTCGCGCTCAAGATTTCGTAACGCCGTCCCGCTGTGGCTGGCCATGAAACCGTCGGGGCATCGTTTGTAATCCCCAGCACGAACGGAGGCTCGTTACCGATGAGCCGAATCCATTTCGTCTCCGTGCGGTATTGTTTGCCGTCGTTGCGCATCACGAGGGCGTAAAAAGGATGTAGGCCCAATCCGAGATTCGTGGCTGCGAGCGAGAACGTGGCTGATGGCTGGTTGCTCACCACTCCCCATGAACCGCCGGTGCTGAACAATTCGATGCGGGTGACAGTATTCGTGTTTGCCGCGACGAGGAATTGCAACGTTGCTTCCAATGCCGTGTTCGTGTCGCACAACAGGCAGGTGAACGTGGCGGAGAGTGGCGTGTTCTGAAGGCGGACGGACTGCGACACACGCTTCTGCGTGCGGACGTGGCTGCCCTCGTAGGCGACAGCGGTCAGTTCGTGGTAGCCGTCCGCTTGCGTCGTCGTATTGAAGGGGAATGTCGGCGAAAGGTTCGTGACGCCGGCGGTGATGTAGATGTGATTGCGCGGCTGAAGGTCGGAAACGTTCTCGTCCAACCGATTCGTGCCGGGGTCGAGGATCGCGAATGCTGGTGAACCGCTGATTGCCACCCGGACCTGGGATTCCGGCCAGCCCGGACTCTGCGCGCGAATGTTGAATTCTCCAGAGTGGTCGTTGGGTCCGTAAACCCACGTCCGATACGGCTCGTCCTCGTGCATGTTGATGTCTTC
>CAYIOH010000145.1:0-8458 GCA_964364975.1 uncultured Bifidobacteriaceae bacterium | reverse complement strand
GTCGTTGAAATCACCGAGCACGACGACGTTGGCGTCGGGGTTGGCAGCCAGGAGCGCGTCCACTTTGGCGCGGAGCAACCTGGCTTCCTCCATCCGCAACTCAGCTTCGTCGGCTTCGGGCACGGGCCGGCGTGATTTCAAATGCGCAGCGAGCAGCGTGAAGGTGTAGTGGTCGTTCACCTTGATGTCCACCTCGGCAAAGCCGCGGCTCACCTGAAAGCGGCGTCCGCTGAGCAGAAAATTATCGTTCGTGTGCGGGTGGCGGGCGACGATGGGGAATCGGCTCAGGACAGCGACGTGGATGTTGGTGTCGAAGCCGGCGACGTGTTCCCAATACGGGAAGTCGAGTCCTTCGGCTTTGAGCGAATCCTGCAATTCCTGCAAGGCGCTCGGGCCGCCCATTTCCTCGAAGGCGATGACGTCGGGCTTCAGGGCGCGAATGCTTTCGCGGATTTTGGCCTTGGCCGCCGCGGATTTGGTGAACCGCCGTGATTCGGTGGGCTGGTCGAGGTAGTTCTGGACGTTGTAAGTGGCGACGCGGAAGGTCTCGGCTTGGAGTTGGCAGCAATAGAAGAACGCGGCGACGAAGCCAAGCGCGGCCCGGGGGCAAAGGCATTTCAAATTCATGGGCGGTTAATAGACGCACGGCAACCGCAAGTCAAAGCGCAAGTTGACCCGAAGCCGGCAGGTTAAAACTTTTTGCAAATTGAAGTTTGCTTGCTACCTTGCTGGCATGACCCGGACAGGCCAAGTCATAACGGTGGCGTCCCCGCGGGCAGCGGAAGCCAAGCGTCGCCACAAACTGCACGACAAGCAGAGCGAGCGCGACCACCGCGAACTGCGCATTGACAAGGTCGGCGTGCGCGGGTTGCGCTTTCCGATTCAGGTGCGCGACAAAGCCCACAGCGTGCAGAACACCGTGGCGACCATCGGCCTCTTTGTGGACCTGCCCAAGGAATTCAAAGGCACGCACATGAGCCGCTTCCTCGAAGTGCTGAATGCCCACGGCAGCGTGATGCACGTGGAAAATATCCCCGACATCCTTTACGCGATGCAGGAGAAGTTTCAGGCCGCCACGTCGCATTTGGAGATGGAGTTCCCGTATTTTATGGTTAAGACCGCTCCCGTGTCCGGGAAGGAAAGTGTGATGGATTACACGGCGCGGTTCGACGCGGCGGCGTGCGAAAAGGAAATTGATTTTGTCCTGACTGTGAAAGCGAACGTCACGACGCTTTGCCCATGTTCGAAGGCCATCAGCGCCCGTGGCGCGCACAACCAGCGGGGTGAGGTGACGGTGCAAATCCGGTTTGCCAAACCCATCTGGATTGAGGATTTAATTGCGATGATTGAGAGCGAGGCCAGTTCCGAGTTGTATGCGCTGCTGAAGCGCGAAGACGAAAAGGCCGTCACGGAACGGGCGTACGACAATCCGGTATTTGTCGAGGACCTCGTCCGGAACGTGGCGCTGAAGTTGAACGCGCACCCGGAGGTAACCTGGTACAAGGTTGAGGCGGAAAACCAGGAAAGCATCCACAACCATAACGCCTACGCGTGCATTGAAAAGGGTTGAGGGAAGCTCAAAGATTAACGCTCAAGGTAAGCTTCAAATTGCAAGTTCCCATGGCAATAGGCGGCGCCAGTTTGGTTGGGCGAACATTCCAGGGCGAGTGCGCCAATTGGTGTTTGAGCTTTGGAGTTGCTATTGGCATTTCAACTTTGCCTTGGAGCCTCGTTGTTTTCCTTGAGTTTCCTGGCCGACCGAATTTTCCCAAAAAAACTTGTGGCTTATTTGATTTCGTTTGCTACATTCCCGCGCCCTGAAAAGAGCAAGTGTGGTTCACACGGGTTGAACGGCAAATTTTGAGTTCGGTCAGACAATTGATTTGAATCTGTGACAACGAAGAAAAAAGTGATTAAGAAAGCCAGGCCGCCAACGCAGGCCACGGCGGCGTCCATTCTAGGTCGCACGGTGGTCAAGACGCGTGAAGACGGCGTGCCCAAGCGGGTCAAAACGGAATGGCAGAAGTATTACGCCCACCTGCTGGAACTGCGCGCCCAGTTGCTCCGGCAGATGGACGGTCTGGCCAAGCAATCCGCCGAGGAAGTCGCTGGTTACAGCCTGCACATGGCCGATTCAGGCACGGACAATTTTGACCGCGACTTCGCATTGAGCCTGCTTTCGTCCGACCAGGATGCGATTTACGAAATCGAGGAGGCGCTCAAGCGGATTGAGAAAAACATCTACGGTGTCTGCGAACTGACCGGCAAGGTGATTCCCAAGGCGCGACTGGAAGCGATCCCCTGGGCGCGCTTCACTGTGCAGGCCCAGGCGCAACTCGAACGCGAAGGCGCGCTGCGTCAACGGCGGCTCGGCCAACTTGGCAGTGTGGACTCCGCTGCCGCGCCTGAAGTCGAGGAAGACGACGAAACCGAAGAAAAGACCAAAGAGAAGGAATAATATATGCCGCGCGAAATCATCACCATCGAATGTACGGAGGCGCGCAAGGCGGGAGACTCGCCGTCGCGCTACACCACCACCCGCAACAAGAAGACGAAGACCGACAAGCTCGAACTCATGAAATACAACCGACATCTGCGTCGCCACACGTTGCACCGCGAAATCAAGTAACTTATGCCTCGCAAAACCAACACTGAGAAACGCGACCGCCGTGGCGGCACGCGCCGTGGCTACGGCGAGACCCGCATCCAACGCCCCAAGCCCAAGGTTGATTTCACCGCCGACGCGCTCGACTTCAAGAACGTCACGCTGCTCCGGCAGTTCGTGACCGACCAAGGCCGCATCCTGCCGCGCAAATACACGGCGCTGCCCGCGCACTACCAGCGCCGGCTCAATCGCGCCATCAAACGTGCGCGGCAGATGTTGTTGATGAAGTGATTTTGTTTTCGGCCCGCCAGTTTGCGGCGGGGCATTTCTGTTTGCGCGCAATTGCAAATCTATTGCGATTGCGCGTTGCCATTAACCGGCAAGGCGTGTAAGAAACTTTAGGCGGGTGGGGGCGAGTTGCCGTCCTTCCAGGCCGACCGGCAATTCAGCGCACCCCTCCTGATTTGCAGCGCTTTCTATGGACTACCTGATTTTGCTGTCCAGCATCGCACTCGGAGCGATGACGGTGTTCTGGTTGCGGCTCGACGACCCGAAGCACATCCGGCTCGTGAACGCGTTCACCGGCGCGTACCTGCTAAGTCTCACGTTGCTGCATCTCTTGCCCGAGCTTTACCACGGTCACGGCGAGGCGGTGGCGACCGGACCTTTGCTCATTGGTTCACTGATGCTGGCCGGCTTCTTCACACAGGTGGCGCTCGACGTGATTTCAATGGGCGTCGAACACGGTCACACGCACGCGCTGCACCACGGACGGATGCCCGTGGGTGTCGTGGTCGGACTGTGCTTGCACGCGTTTGTCGAGGCGATGGCGCTGGGCAACGCTAAAACGCACTTTGACCCGGCTTCGCGCCAACTGCTGCTGATTAGCATCGTTGTGCACAATTTTCCCGTGTCCATCGCGCTGCTCGGAATGTTGTTGCAGAGTGGCATGAAGCGCAGTCGGGCGCTCATCTGGCTGGCCCTCTTTGCCGCGATGGGGCCGATGGGCATGTTTCTGAGCGCGCACACCGTGCTGGCTTCACACACGCGCGAGTTGATGGCCATAGTCATCGGCATTTTCATGCACATCTCGACGACGATTCTGTTTGAGGCAAGCGATGTGCATCGGTTCAACGTGGCGAAATTGGGCGCAATCATCTTGGGCACAACCTTGGGCGTGGCCAGCGTGCTCGTCCGCTGATTGCGCCGCGTGATTCCGACGGTGGCGGGCAAGCGGGCTAAACCGCTTCTTCAGTTTGCAAATCGCTCAAGTGCAGGAACGCCTTGATTTTTCTTCGCTCGTAACGGTGTTTGAGTGCCTTTTTCGGCTGGTGATCCACCTTGCGGAAGGGGTGCTTGGGATTGCGGATGGCCTCAGCGATCACGTCCAACGTTTTGCTCATCATAGCTGGAGTTTCGATTTGAGAGTTCTCTGCCGTGAGCGATGCCCCGGGCCGTTCTTGGTCGCGGCCTGCCGTGCTATCGGTTGGCATCGGCTGTTTCACATGCGTTGAGTATATGACCAGTGCGGGCAAAAGTCATTCAAAACTTTTTCCCGGACTGAAAGCAATTATCCGGCCAAATCCGGAAAACGCCTAATGCACCGCCACAAACGCTCCCGACCGCCACTCCTTTTCAACTTTGCTGGCCACGAGCCTCAGACCTGCCGTTTTGAAGGCTTGGGCAACTGAATTGAACTCGGATTTCAAAATGCCAGCCACAACGAGCCTTCCACCGGGCTTTAGCCGCCGTACAATGCGCTTTCGCTCGGCCATCAACAACGTCGAAATCAAATTGGCGCAAATGAGATCGTAACGCTGCGTCGGGCGGAGGGAGAGTTTTGTCAGGTCCTGCCGAGTAATGCGGAGCTTGTGCGGCACACGGTTCACGCGCGCGTTGACCCGGGCGACGCGCACCGATTCCGGGTCATACTCAATCGCCTCAACGGGCGAATAGCCGAGCTTGGCTGCGGCGATGCCAAGGATTCCCGAGCCTGTGCCGAGATCGAGAAACTCTTGCGGTCGGCGGCGATCGCGGCGGCGTGTTAGTTCGCATAGGCAAAACTTCGTGGTCGGATGGTGACCCGTGCCAAAACTCAGTCCCGGGTCGAGCACGACCACCGCTTGGCGTTTACGCGGACGGCGTTCGCTCCAGCTTGGTTTGATGAGTAGCGCGTCACCGACTTCGATTGGCTTGAAGTGGCGTTTCCATGATTCAGCCCAGTCCTCACGCCGGAAGTGGGCTGCGCGGATTCGGGCGGAGCCGACGTTCAATCCACAGCGTTTGATTCGCGCCAAGCCGTCGCGTAGCTTGGACATTTTGGCGGAAAGTCCGGCGGGCCTTGCGTCACAATAAATCGCCACTGTGGTTCTGTTGGTTGCGAAATCGGTATGCACGGTGGCGATCTGGGCGAATACGTTGCCGAGCAATTCCGCCACGGCGTCCTCCGCTTCCAAGGTCGTCGTGATCGAAAGCTTCCACATCTGGTTGCTAGGCGGTGGAAGGCGAATGATCCCGCCATGGGACGAAGTTGAGCAGTTCAATGCGCGTGCGCTCCAGCCCAATCGTCACTTCCGTGACGCTGGCGTAGTCAATTTGAAACACATCGGTCTTCGGAAACGGCAGTTCGAGCAAAATGGACAACATCATGCGGGTCACGCCGCCGTGGCAGAATATGGCCACGGTCTGTCCGACGTGGCCGGCCATGATTCGCCGCAAGCACGGTTCGATGCGGGCACGGCAGGATGCGCCATTTTCCGCGTTGGGAATCGCACCGCATTCCAACCGGTCCAACCATGCACTGGCACCGACGCCAAACTTTTGCTGCACCTGATCGTAGTTCAAGCCCGTCCAGTCGCCGAAATCCACTTCCCGCAGGTCGGGCGTAACGACCGGCGGGGGTGCGCCGTTGTTCAACAGCGGGGCAAGCGTTTGTTGCACGCGCTTCATCGGACTGGCATAAAGCGCGTCCAAGGGCTTGTGCCGGAGAAAGTCCGCGAGCGCGCCGGCTTGCAAGCGGCCGCGCGGGGAAATATCCATGTCAATCCTTCCACCGAAGACATGCTGATAGTGCGCCTCGACTTCGGCATGGCGAATGAGCAGCAAACGGGTCGGTAAATTCATCTTGAACAACGAATGATGGCTGGCGAGCTCAAGGGCTGCTCACTTCAGCGCCGCTTCCTGCGCTTCGAGCAACTGGCGGATGCCCGCTTTCCCCAGCGCGAGCAATTCGGCCAGTTGCTTTTCGCTGAACGTCGCTTCCTCGCCCGTCCCTTGCAGCTCGATGAATTCGCCCGCAGAATTCATCACCAGATTGAAGTCCACGGCGGCGCTGTTGTCCTCGAGGTAACAGAGGTCGAGCAACGGCTGGCCGCCCACAATGCCGACGCTCACGGCGCCCACAGCGTTAAGGATTGGATTCTCTGAAATCTTTCCGTCCTCAATTAGCTTGCGAACGGCGAGTCGGAGGGCGACATACGCGCCGCTGATGGCCGCCGTGCGCGTGCCGCCATCGGCCTGCAACACGTCGCAATCCACCCAGATGGTGCGCGGCCCGAGTTTATCGAGGTCGAGCGCGGCGCGCATGGCGCGGCCAATGAGCCGTTGGATTTCCTGCGAACGACCGTCAATTCTCCCCTTGGAACTGTCGCGCATCTTCCGCTGCAAGGTGGAGTAAGGGAGCATCGAATACTCGGCGGTGATCCAGCCGCCGGTGACGTTTTGCTCCTTCATCCAACGCGGCACGGTTTCCTCAACCGTGACGCCACAAATGACGCGCGTGTTGCCCCACTCGATAAGCGTCGAGCCGGTGGCGTACGGGGCGATGTGGTTTTGAAAGCGGATAGGTCGCAATTGATTTGGTTGGCGACCGTCGGGGCGAACAGTGGGAATGTCTGAAGCTAGTGCTTGGGCCATAAACGGCAGCGATGGTAGTCAAGCCACGCAAGATGGCAACGATGAAAGCCGATGAAAGCCGAAATCGCGGGTGGGCATAGTCGCGCAACGCCATTCCACGCCACGCTTCACGGGGTCTTGCGCGTCCTTGCGCAAGGTTGCATTTTTTGCATTTTTTGTTGCGCACCCTGGACAATGGCGCACACTGGCCATGTAATCGGTGAAAGCGCATGTGATAAAATAACCAACAAAACATATTAGCTTTGCGTCGCTGTTGCGACGGCTCCTTCGGAATCCAGCGAGATTCGGAATTGACGGTGAAGAACGGCCAACCGCCGCGCGCCCCTCGGGGCGCGGCGGGTGTTCTTCACCTGGCTTCTCGCTGGAGCCTCGAAGGGGGCACTTGTCCGTGCCCTCTTTCTTGGCCCGAATGCCGCCAGGCGCGCAAACCAGAAGGACAAACAGAATGAAAACGACCAAGCGTCTCGTCCACGTCGGCACCATCGCCAGCCTCATGCTTACGCTGATGGTTCTTGCCGAAACACCTTTCCGGGTGAATCCACCCCCCTTCCCGGACACAAACACACTCCGCCTCACCCTCAGTGATGCCGCCACCAACGTCGCGTTTAGCATCTACGCGACACCAGACGTCAACGACGGGTTCGTCTGGACACCGGTCACCACTGGCACAGTGGGGCAGTTGAGCTTCGACTTCACGATCCCCACCAACTCCATGATGTTCTTCAGAGCCAGCTATCCTCCGCCCCCGGCGACGCTGAAGGTCGCCACGCCAGTAGCCAACCCAGGCGGCGGCAGCTACACCTGGCCGACGAACGTCACCATCACGTGTGCGACGGAAGGAGCGTCCATTTACTACACCACGAACGGAGCCACGCCGACGGTGAGTGACGTATTCATCTACAGCGGAAACAGTGTGTACGTCGCCTCTTCCATCACCCTCAAAGTGCGAGCCTTTAAGCCCGGCTATGACGACAGCGACATCGTGACCAACAGCTATACCATCAACGCTCCGCCGTACGTTTCGGCCGGGCCGCAGCAGGTCCTCGGCAGTTCTTCAACCACACTCCAAGGCATTGTCGCTGATGATGGCCTAACTGGCGGCGGTACGCGCTTTACCAACTGGTCCAAAATCACCGGACCGGGTTCAGTGACGTTTGGCAATGCGAATCAGACCAACACGTCCGTCACCTTCGGCGCGAATGGAATCTACGTGCTGCAATTGGCCGCCAGCGACGGCCAATACACGAACTCCAGTCAAGTCACCATCGGCGTCAACCCAACGTTAACTGTGACGCTCACGAGCCCGACAGGTGGCAGCACTTTCACCGTCCCAACCAACCTCCTGCTCCAGGCTGCGGCGAGCACGACCAGCGGCAGCGTGACCCAGGTTGCGTTCTACGCTGGGGCCACGCTAATCGGCCGCGTTACCGCAACGCCCTACAACTTTGAATGGCGCGACGTGCCGGTCGGCAGCCATGCCTTGACGGCCGTGGCCACGACTTCGGACCCGAACAACCTCAGCCTCGCCTCAACACCGGCAAACATTACGGTGAATTGGCCGACCAATGTCGGGCAGTTCAGCTTGGCCTTGACCGACTTGGAAATTCCAGTCCCAGGTGAACTCATTCGTGTCCAGCGGCTCTACGACACACGCTTTGGCTCGGCGGGCAGTTTTGGCCAGAACTGGAAGTTGGACTACGAGGGTATTCAGATTCAGGCAGACCCGCTTTCTGATGGTTGGGAAGGCTACGTCAGCATTACCTATTGCGTCCGTGCAACGGAGAGCCATCTGGTTACCGTCAGCTTAAGCGAAGACGAGAAGTATTACTTTTACCCGCGCGTGGTCTTCCCACGCAGCAGTAGTAGTTGCGTCAACGTTTCGAGCCCCGCGGGTTGCCTTGCCGACGAGCCGGTCCGCTATGAGTTTTCCCCGGTTCC
>CAYIOH010000144.1:0-8474 GCA_964364975.1 uncultured Bifidobacteriaceae bacterium | reverse complement strand
CCCGCCCGCCCTCCAAACGCTGACGCGGGGTACGGCGCGGCACGGTTGGCGTTATGGGTTTGGAGTGCGGGCGACTTCAGCGCCGCTTTCCCCGCGCCAAGGCGGTACTCGGCATTCCGGTTCATGGAAAGGATGGAGGAGAGGGAAAATAGCGGTTTGTCATGAACCAAAGGTCGAAAACAAATGACGGATTTCCTCCTCGACTTCCTCCGGCGACGAAACGGTGTCGGCAATCTCAGCGCGCAGGATTTCGCGATAGCGCGCGCGCATCCGTTGAACGGCCATCTTGACGGCGGCCTCTGTGAGATTGAGCCGGGCGGCGATTTCCGCGTAGGACAGGGCGGACTCCTCCCGGGCGAGGCAGTCCCGCAGAAATTCAAACAACTTGGCCCGGCCCGTGGCCAGATACTCGTCGTGCAGCCGCGACATCGTGCGCTCCAACAACGTCATGGCCCATTGCCGGTCAAAGAGCACATCCGGCTGGAGATGGTGCGCCGGCTCCGCCGCGAAGCGAGCCTCCGCGTGTTCCTGGTCAATGGCCACGACGGGCGTGAAGCCGCCTCGCTTCTGCGCATGTTGCCAATCCCAGTCGTTGGCCAGGAAACGCTTGAAGGCCACCAGCAGAAACGTGCGAAACTTGCCTTTCTCCCGGGCCGCAGACTTGAGGTATTCCTTCTCCAGCATTCGGGCGAAGAATTCCTGCGTCAGGTCCTGCGCGTCGTGCGAACCGCGCCCTTGTCGCCGCACGAAAGCGTAGAGCGGATACCAGTAAGTGCGGCACAGCGCCTCCATCGCCTCGTGCGATTTCGGGGAATCCCCGTCTCGTGCGGACAACACCACGGACCAATGCGTCGTCACGAAGGCAGGCCTTTGCGGCGGTTCAATCCCCGTCGAAGTCGTCCCCAGCGAGTCTGCTTGTGAAGAAGTGCTCACCAACGCGAGCGTAGCGCGGCGGCTTGAATGTGCAAGCCATCCGGCGGCGCAGGCACGGGTTACCGCCCGAGCGGCTCCCCTTTCTATGTGTGAGTCGGCTTCCCGGTTTCATCCTCCACCACGACGGCCGTGCCGTAGGCGAGGATTTCCGCCGCTGCGCCCATGATGGCGCTCGTGCCGAAGCGAGCATCCACGACGGCGTTGGCGCCGAGGGCCGCGGCGCAAGCGACCATGCGGTCGAGCGATTGGTCCCGCGATTCAGCCAGTAGTTTCGTGTACTCCTCAATCTCGCCGCCGACAATATTCTTGCACACAGCGAGAATGTCCTTGCCGATGTGCCGCGCGCGCACCGTGTTGCCGGTGACCATGCCGAGAATTTTGACGATTCGTTTCCCGGCAATTGTGCTCGAACTGGTCGTGATCATCGCTGAACCTCCTTGTACTTGTCCGTTTTTCTGGTGAACAATTTCTCCCGCAGAACCGAAACAAAGAGAATCACACCGCCGGCCAGCAACGCGAGGATGGCGCCTTTGACAAGCCAGGGCATCTGCGCATCGGCCAGCAGCGATGCCACGGCCTTGAACCCGGCGAAAAACAACACCACCATCGCGCCGAGCGAGACCAGAATCCACGCGACGCGGCGCTCAATGCGGTTATAGACGTTGACCCAGTAACGGTCCCAGATTTCCTCCGGCGGATCGGTGAATTTGAGTTGCATGGTGATCTCCTTGAGTTTTCGCTGTTCATTCCATTCGGTTTGACGCTCCTGCGAAGCGGCAAGCATCTGCTGGAACTCCGCTTGTTCGTCCGCGGAAAGCTCGCCGTCCAACGCGCCGGTCATCAGCCGGCGAAAGCGGTCCAGCTCGTGGTTCGTTGGCGAGTCATGTGTCATAGCAACCGATTCAACGTGTCCTTCAAATGTTGCCGTGCGTAAAAGAGCCGCGACATGACCGTGCCTTGGGGAATCTCCAGGCGCTCGGCGATTTCGGCGTACGAACAATCCTCGACCTCCCGGAGGATGAACACCTCGCGCTCCTCCGGCTTGAGCCGCGCGACGGCGCGCCACACGTGTTGCGCCAGGTCGCTGCGTTCGGCCAGCACCGCCGGATCGGCCTGGTCGCGGAGGGCGGCGGCCTGAACATCTTCAGCAGCCAATGACTCAGCGGCCGGGTCAAGTTCACGAAAGCGGGATCGTTGCCGCAGATGGTTCAGGCACAGGTTGCGGAGAATCCGGTAATACCACGTGAAGAATCGCTGTTGCAGGTTGAAGCGCGGCATGGCCCGGTACGCCCGGACAAAGGCCTCCTGCGAAAGGTCCAGCGCGTCCTCGTGGTTGCCCACCAGTCCCAAGGCCGTGAAGTATGCCCGTTTCATATTCTTGCTGACCACGACGCCGAACGCGGTGCGTCGTGTCGCACCGGCTGAATCCCGTCGAAGTCGTCACCAGCGAGTCAGCTTGTGCGGAAGTGCTCACCGAGCCGAGCGTAACGCCGCGCACCGGAAACGCAAGCTGGCGGCGATTCAGAAATCCGGAACGGGGTGTGACCAAGCGAGGTTGTGGGGATCATTGCAGATCTTTCCCGCCTTTCTTCCGCAAGACGAAATACTGAGTTGGCAGATCGCGTGATTGGGGCGGCACTGGCCCAACCGGACGGGGACAGGAGAGACGCGGTTACAAAGATTGAACTGTTGGAGATGCTTTCATTCTCGGTCCATTAGTCGCCCGAGCGGCGGGCGAAACCAGCGACCCGGCACGCTCTGCACCGATTCTCATCACCGAGGCTGGCGATACCGGATATGCACGGTGATGCTGCCGTTCGGCGGAATGATTTTCGCCACGCGCAATTCGAGGCGACCGTCCGGCAGCAACCGCACGGGCAAGTCGGCGGGCGTGGTTTCGAGCACCTGCGCACCGGCGGGCAGGCGGTGGGTCTCGACGCGGAGCGTCGCCACGCCGTTGGCGGGCCAATGCCGCTCGAAGAGTTCCCGTTCGCCGCCGCCCAGCTCGCGGACCCGGCCGGTCATGTAGCCCTCAGTTTTCAGAAAAGTCCTCCGGTTCGTTGGCACGGCTTCGGTCAGCGGCACGACATACGCAAACGTCTGATCCCGGTGTTCCACCCTGAACGGCAACGCCCGCCCGCCGGCACTGCTCATGTGCTCGACATGGACGAAGTCCGAGTTGACGAAGCGCAATTCCCGCAATGGCGCGCGCGATGCGTTTGGCAGATCGCTCAGACTTTGGAAACGGATCGTGCCGTCGGTTTGAATGTCATTGATCATGCACTGCGTGGCCTGCGCCTCCCAAACTTCAGTGGCCTTGACGGTCTTGAACAGCGCCACGCCGGCGACCATGACGGCGGCGTAAATCGCGAGCGCGATGAAGCTGTCGCGCTTCACCGTGGACACGGCCAGCAGTCGCTCCTTGAGAAACCACCCCGCGCGGATGGACGCAAAGAAAACGCAGATCAGCAGGTTCACGCCCGGCGGCGCGAGTGGGGTGTCCCCGCCGTGCCAGGCGCTCCACCGCAGGTTGGCAACCGTCAGGTTCACGAACGCCAATCCCCACCAGAGGCCGATGAATACTTGCATTACTCGCGTCGGAGTGGTCGGTCGCTTCACGGCCAAACTTGCACTCCCCCACCAGCCCGCGAGACACAACCCCAGGAGCACGCCGATCGTCGTCCAATCCTGCGCGCGATTGGCGAGCAGAAACAACCAGCCCGTCGTGCCGAAGACCATCGCGAGCATGGAGCCATACATACTCACCTTGTAACCGCGTCGTGTTGCCTCAATGGGGCGCTGCGCCGAATCGCCCTCCTCGGTGCGAATCTGCTTTTGCCGTAGCGCCATCCAGATGGCAAAGACGTCGAGCGGCGCGGCAAACGCCAGCCAGGCCAGCGACAGGCCAATTGCATCCGCAAGCCTCGTTGCGATCCACGCCCTCTGCAGTCCGTAAAAGGATCCTCCACCCAGCACAAGCCCTCCGCCCAGCGCCAAGGCAATGCCCCAAACGACGAGTCCAAGGTTGGTCCAGGCGACGAAGCGGCGTTCGCGGCGTGTGCGCGTGTTTTCGACGTGTCCCCAAAGCCCGACAAAACCGCTCAACACCGGCACGATGTTCACCAGCGCGACCACGAACGCGCCGAAGCCAGTCGCCGTCTTGAGCGCCCCGCTTCCCTTTGCTGTGGCGGCGACGCCGGACGCGACGCCTGCCTGAGCCGACGCCAGCGGCAATGCCGCGAGCACGGCGACCGCGAAGGCCTTCGTTGGATTGGACCGCCGCAGGCCGGATTCCACGAGCCGGGTCACGCGCTCGTTCAACATCGCCCGACCTCGCGACAGGCGCTGCCGCACGGCCTCCTCGGACAATTCCAACGCGTCGGCCACTTCAGCCGTCGAATCGCCGCTCCGATAAAACAACACGAGCGGGTCGCGATAGGAACGGGGCAACGTTTCCAGCACGCGCCAAAGGATGGTTTGTTCCTCCTTGCTCATTGCCTCATCTGACGGCGCTTCCCACTCCGGCCCGGCGGCCACTTCGTCCTCCAACGCTACGGCGGTCGCGAGCGGATTGCGGGTTTGGGCGCGCACCGAGTTGTGGATGAGATTCCGCACGATCCCGCAGAGCCAGTATTTCAACTTGGCGGGTTCTTTCAGCGCGGCGAGCTGTCGCCAGGCGGCGATGAAAGTTTCCTGCGCGAGGTCTTCGCTGCGGGCGAGGTCGCCGCAGGCGCTGTAAGCCAGGGCGCACACGAGCGATTGGTAGCGCTCGACAATCCGCCCGAACGCGTCATGATCGCCGCTCAGGCAAAGCCCCACCAATTCCGCGTCTGCGAGCAACTCGGTTTCCGGCATGGCCAGAGTATTCATAGCTGCCCAAGGAGTGGCCCGAAACGGAAAAACGTGACAAGAAAGTTGGTTCGGGGTCGGACGGCGGGAGAACCACGCGGCGACGTTCCGGGTGGCTGAGCCGTAACCATGCAGCGGACCCTTCCCCATAAACCAGAGCGCCGCTCTTGCTTACCCGTGGGTCAAACCCTCGGCTGAGGCATTCAACTGCGGACATGGTTTCCACGGCTGAGTCAGCGGTGCGCGCGGACAAAGCTGTCCGCGCTCCTTTTCACTTTGGGCAACATGCCCTCCAGATGCTCCCTGGGCTGGGTCCGCCGGAGGAAATTCCTTTGCGCACGGACGGCATTCCTGATTGTTTTGTCACTACAACGAACCGATAAATGAAACCCGACCTGCATTCCGATTTACTAACATCCAAATTCCTCCCGCTCCTCGTCGCCGGTTTGCTCCTCGCCGCAGCGGCTCACGGCGGCACCGGCCAGGAACCGCGCGCCAGCGTCCGCGAGATTGCAGCCGTTCGATACGCTCCGCTGAACCGGTTCATGAAAGATCACTGTCTCGTGTATCACGACCGCCAGTGGCACCTGTTTGCGCCGCTGGGCAAGGTTGGCACCTCATGGGAGGATGTGGGTTCGGAGGAAACCGCCGAGCACATGGTCAGTGACGATCTCGTGCATTGGAAACATCTGGGCACGGCCGTCGCAGCCAGCGGGTGCGAAGGCTACTTTGACAAGATGATGGGCGGCATCGCCCCGCATGTAATCCGGCACGATGGCAGGTATTTCATGTTTTACGCCGGCTGGACCTTTCCCAGCAAGCGTCCGAACTTCAATATGACCGGCTATCGCCAAAGCATCGGCCTGGCCGTCAGCAAAGACCTCGTCAGCTGGGAGAAGTCGGCGGAGTTTGCCAAAGACGGCCTGGGGGTCGCGGGCACCGACCAGTGCGTGGTGCGTGACGAGGCGCAGAACCGCTGGCTGATGTACACCTGCATGAATGACGTGGCGGTATTTCAAAGCAAGGATCTGTTACATTGGTCCCAAGCCGGCGTCGCGCTCGCGCCCGCTGACATGGCGGGCGGCGACAGTTCGGGCAACCCGGCGGAAAGCCCGTTTGTGATGAAGCATCCGCGATCCGGGAAGTGGATGATCTTCCTGAATGGCGGCTATTCCGTGTCGGACAATCCGTTCCGTTTTCCAAAGCTCCAACCGTATTCGTTCAAGTCGGGCTGGCACGGACCCACTGCGGGCGTGCCGGCCAGCGGCGCGTGGGGCGACGGAACCAACTGTCAGGCCGACGACGATGGCGCCGGCTTTGCCCACGAGGTCCTGGAGTTTTCCGGCCAGTGGTACTTGACGGGCGTGGTGGGCCGCGACGGGCAATTCAAACTCAAGTTCACGCCCATCGAGTGGACGGAAAATTCGCTCCGCCTGGCCAAATGATCTTCTGGCGGACAACGATGACCTTCGGTTGAGGAGCCATCCAATGATCAAACACGCGAAATGGGTTGTCGCCTTTGCCATCGTTCCTTTCATGTCCTTTACCGGCAAGACGCTGGCCGACGAATCCTTGGCAAAGCTCGACGGTCTGCCGGCGCTGACCGACGAACTGGTGGCGCCGGTCAAAGGGGACTGGCTCATCGTGCCCGCCGATCGCAAGAGCGGCGTGTATCGCAGCGGTCCGCAGGAGATCACTCTGGCCAACGGCCTGATTAGCCGGCGCTTTCGGCTGCTGCCCAACGCGGCCACAGTGGGGTTCGACAACCTGCTTACCGGATCCGCGATCATCCGCGGCGTCAAGCCCGAGGCGATCCTGGAACTCGATGGCGCGAAATACGCCGTGGGAGGGCTGGTCGGCCAGGCGGAGTACGCGTACTTGCGGCCCGAAGGGATTGACACGCTGAAGGGCGATCCGGCCGCCTTCCAGTTTACCGGCTTCGAGGTCGGGGCAACCCGGGCGCCGTTCGCCTGGAAGCGAAAGCCGTATTCGGGAGACCTCCCTTGGCCGCCGCCGGGCGTGGCGTTGACACTGCACTTTCAGCCGCCGGCGGAGAAGTTTCCCGGCCTGGCGGTTTCCGTGTGCTACGAGATGTACGACGGGATTCCCCTCGTGTGCAAATGGCTGACCCTCCGCAACAGCGGTCAGCAACCGGTCCGGCTGAACACATTCGTCAACGAGATCTTGGCGGTGGTGGAGTCGGAAACCACCGGCCCGGTCAAGCCGGGTTGGGAGTACCCCAATATCCACGAGGAGAGCGACTACGCCTTCAACGGCGCGACTCCGTTGGAAGCCGACGTGACCACCCACTGGCTCCTTGATCCCCAGTACACCACGCAGCGTTGGCCGACGCCGGCGCTGATGGAGAGCCGCCCGCCGCTCGGTCCCGATGCGATCCTCGCCCCGGGAGACACCTTTGAAACGTTTCGCACGTTCGAGCTGATCTACGATTCCACCGAGCGTGAGCGAAAGGGGCTTTCACTGCGCAGAATGTACCGCACGGTTGCCCCCTGGGTCGCGGAAAACCCGATCTACATGAACGTCCTGCCCGCCGATCCGGTCACGGTCCGCCGCGTGATTGATCAGTGCGCCGAAGTTGGCTTCGAGATGGTGGGGTTGAGTTTTGGCAGCAGTTTCGACATCGAAAACGAGGATCCGGCGTACATCCGCCAAGTCAAGGAATTGGCCGATTACGCGCACGCCAAGGGGATCGAGTTGGGGGGCTACTCGCTGCTGGCCAGCCGGAGCGCGGGGCCCGAACACGACATGATTGACTCGCGAACCGGGAAGCCCGGCGGAGCGGTTTACGGCAGTATGCCGTGTCTGGGCAGCCGTTGGGGTGCGGAGTATCTCCGCAAGGTGAGCGCGTTTATCGAGCGGACCGGCCTGGACTTGTTCGAGCACGACGGTTCCTACCCCGGCGACTTGTGCGCCTCGACCCTGCATGCCGGTCATTGGGGTCTGGCCGATTCGCAGTGGACGCAGTGGAAGAAGATCACCGAGCTTTACCGCTGGTGCCGGGGGCGAGGGGTCTATCTGAACGTGCCCGACTGGTACTTCCTGAACGGCTCAAGCAAGGTTTTCCTGGGCTACCGCGAGGAGAACTGGACGCTGCCGCGCGACGAGCAAGTGCTCCTGAGCCGGCAGAATATCTTTGACGGCACCTGGCAGAAAACGCCGAGCATGGGCTGGTCGTTCCTGCCGCTGGAGAGTTACAAGGGCGGCGCGGCGACCGCCACGATCGAGCCGCTGTGCGAGCATCTCGACGCCTACGATGCCCATTTGGCCCAGAATTTCGGATCGGGCATCCAAAGTTGCTACCGCGGCTCGCGCTTGTACGATACCGACGCCACGAAAGCGGTCGTGAAGAAGCGGGTCAGCTTCTACAAAAAGTACCGCGGCATTTTGGATTCCGACATCGTTCACGTCCGCCGCCCCGACGCCCGCGACCTCGACTGCATGCTGCACGTCAACCCGCGGCTGAAGCAGAAGGGCCTGGCGATGGTCTTCAACCCGCTCGATCGCCCGGTCAAGCGAACGTTAAAATTGCCGCTGTACTACACGGGCCTTAGCGACACGGCCATGATCCGCCGCGAGGAAGGGCGGCCCGTTTCCTACCAGCTCGACCGGCAGTATCGTGTGGAGATCCCCGTCGAGATGTCCCCGCGGAGCGTCACCTGGTTCGTGATCGA
>CAYIOH010000143.1:0-8485 GCA_964364975.1 uncultured Bifidobacteriaceae bacterium | reverse complement strand
AGGTGACGAGACTCAAACTTCACCGGCTAAAGAGAAGTTAGAGACTCCTCACGTCGTCTCCTACAATTACAAGATTGCAGCAGCGTTGCAGGTTTGCGCCAAAAGCGTTCCCAAGAAAGCCACCCTCGCCTGGGCACAACTCATCGCCACGATTTCCCAGCTTGAGGAGAAAACCATTCGCGCCAGCGCGGCGAAAATGATCCCCATTGTCATCGAAGCCGGCTACGACGATTACTTGAAAGAGAATTTTGCCAACTACCGCTCGCGCCTCGACGATTTGAAACAGCTCGCCATCTTCGCGCAACAATTCGAGTCCGTGGAGGAATTTCTCGCTCAGATGGCGCTGCTCACCAACGTCGAGGTCGAGAACGAACAGCAACCCGCCAACCGCGACGAGGAACGCATCCGCCTCTCAACCATCCATCAGGCCAAAGGGTTGGAATTCGACGTGGTGTTCATCGTCATGCTTTGTGATGGCTTGTTTCCGTCCGCGCGTTCCTTGGAGTCCGATGAAGGCGAGGAAGAAGAGCGCCGGCTTTTCTACGTGGCCGTCACCCGCGCTCGTAACGAGCTTTACCTGAGTTATCCGCTCATCCGCGCCGGTTATGGCAACAGCGGCGCCACGATCCAGCAACCCTCGCGGTTCATCGGCGAGATTCCGAAAGAGTTGGTGGACGAGTGGAACTTGCAGACATTCGCGTAGGAGAGGCGTCGCGTCTGTCTCAATGAATTGCAGCTTTCGATCTGAGCGCGTATTGCAAATACCCACCCAGTGAAGACACCGGCCTCCAACGCAAGACAAAACCTGGCTGTTTTGCCCGATTTTGCCCTACGAGCACACGGCTATCTTTTCACATCGGATTGCAGCCTTGTCCGGCAAGGCGAAGCGGGGTAGTTTTCTGACATGAGCGCGACATTGACAGTCAAATTGGATTCCGACGTTCTCAAATCGGCGGAGCGTGAGGCCCGGGCGCGTCACACAACGCTGGCAGAAGTGGTCGGCCATCAACTCCGTGTCATGGCCAGGAACTGGCAGGACAGCCGGGCGGGAAAGACACCGCTCACGGACACGCTCCGCGGAGCGGTGAAACTGCCGCCGGACTTCGACGAGCGGGCGGTTTTGACGGAAGAATTGCAGAAGAAGCATGGCGTCCGGGGATAAAATCTTCCTGGACTCGGACGTGGCGCTCGATCAGGCGTCATGGCTTTCAAAATCGTCCGGTGGCTTCAGGCAGCTTGCTATTGAAGCAGTTTAGAGGTAGGGAATAGCCATGAGTGTGACCGGAAAAATCGTCAATGGCTCGGTCGTTCTGCCGCCCGGAACAAGACTGCCGGAAGGCGCGGAGGTGAAAGTCGAAACCATCAATGCCACGTCGGCGGACGATCCGTTGGTCGCGGCGGTGGAGCGGCTCGCCAAACCGCGCCCGCATCTGCCGAAGGATTACGCCCTTAACCACGGCCACTACGTCCGTGGTGAGCCGAAAAAATGACGACCGTTTTCGCCGACACGTTTTACTTCCTGGCGCTGCTCGATTCCCGCGAAGACCGCCACCCGCAGGCCACTGAAGCTTCGCGCGACCCGCAACTCCGCCTCGTTACCACCGAATGGGTCCTGGCCGAGTTTGGCGATGCTTATTGCCACCCGAATGACCGCGCCGACTTCGTGTCGCTCTACCGCTCACTCGTCAATCATCCCCGGGTCAAAATCATTGCCGCAGACACGCGCCTCTTTCAGCGAGGTGTGGATTTCTTCGAGCAACGGCGGGACAAAGACTGGTCGTTGACGGACTGTTTGTCTTTCGTAGTCATGCACGACGAGGGAATTACCCAAGCACTCACCGGCGACAGGGATTTCGAGCAGGCGGGCTTCACCGCACTGCTGAAATGAATCGTCGCGCACGACAAAACAGCGGCTCGCTATTTCACCAGCTTCTCAAACCGCGCAAACGCCGCATCCCACTCCGTCGGCGCCTGCGGTTTGACCGTCGTGACCTCGAACGAATTGCGCACCACCTCGCGCGCGGCGGTGAGCGACGGCAAATGGTCCAGCGCAATCGCCTGCACGAGGATGTTGCCCAGCGCCGTACATTCGGTCGGCCCGGCGAGGACCGGGATTTGCAGTGAGTTCGCGGCAAATTGATTGAGGAGCAGGTTCTGACTGCCACCGCCAACGATGTTCAGGGTCTCGATTCGCTTCCCGATGATCGCTTCGAGTCGTCGCAACGTGACCCGATAGGACAGCGCAAGACTTTCCAGCGCGCAACGCACAAATGCACCCGGCGTCTCCGGCACGGGTTGGCCGGTCTCCTTGCAGAATGCCACGATCTTCGCCGGCATGTCGTCGGGACTGACAAAGCGCGGGTCAGCGGGATTGATAAGCGAAGCGAAGGGCTTGGCTTCGGATGCCAGCTTCGTCAACGTGCCATAATCGAACTCCCTGCCCTGTTTGGCCCAGTCACGCCTACATTCCTGCACCACCCAGAGACCTACAATGTTCTTCAGCAGCCGCACCGAACCGCCGAAGCCAATCTCATTCGTAACGTTCGCGTCGCGTCCCTGATCGGTGATGACCGGGTGCGGACACTCAACGCCCATGAGCGACCACGTGCCGGAACTGAGGTAGGCCCAATTACCAGCACCAGCGGGCACAGCCGCGACCGCCGCGCCGGTGTCGTGGGAACACGACGCGATCACCTCCACTTGCGGCAAGCCCGTTTCCTTCGCGAGTTCCGCCTTCAATTTGCCGAGCTTCGTGCCGGACGGGACGATGGGGGCAAACATTTCTTCGCGCAGGCCAAGCGCGCCGAGCAGTTTCTTCGACCACGATTCCGTGCGCGGGTTGTAAAGTTGGGTCGTGCTGGCAAGCGATAGTTCGTTCTTCGCCACACCGGAGCAGTAGTAATTGAATGCGTCCCCGATGAGGAGGAGTTGTTTGGCCTTCGCAAGCCGCTCGGGCGGTTCGGCGGCGAGCTGGTAAATCGTGTTCAGCGCCATGAACTGGATGCCGGTCTCGCTGTAAATCGTCGGCCAATCCACGCGCGCCCTGGTTTTCTCCACGCCGCCAGCCGTGCGCGCATCGCGATAATGCCACACGGGCAACATCATTTTTCCCGCAGCATCGTACAGGATGTAATCCACGCCCCACGAATCGGCGCTGAAGCTGGCGATGGGAACTTTGCGCGCGGCGGCTTTCTTCAGGCCGGCGCGAAGTTCGGCGAATAGCGCATCCATGTTCCAATGCAACGCGCTGCCTTCTTTGACCGGGCCGTTGGGGAAACGATGCAATTCCTCCAGAGAAATCTTTCCGCCGTCAAGCGTGCCCAGCATCAGCCGCCCGCTTTCGGCGCCCAAATCGCAAGCCAGGTAGTGTGTCGCCATGGAATGATTTCGTGATATCCGCCTGGCCATCTTACGAAGCGAAGGAAGCGAGTGTCAAAACCAGTTGTAACAGGATTCAACGGTAGGGACGCGTTACACCGCGTCCCCAATCTCGCAGAAAGAATGGGACGCGGTGGAACGCGTCCCTACCAGGACTTTCTACTTCTTCGGTTTCAGCGAAACCGGATACAACGGCGGGTCAACCTGGCTTTCCCACTTGTCCAACAGCTTTTTCATCTTCGCCGCCTTGGACTTTTGCTCGCCGGCCAAGTTGTTCTTCTCTCCGATGTCCTCAGCCAGATGGTAGAGCTGTTGCTTGCCACTTGGCTCATCAATGAACTTCCAGTTGCCGTCCCGGACGGCCCGCTGGGTTTTCACCCAGTTCGGCCCGACGCGCCGCCAGAACAGCGTGCGCTTCTGACCGTGTTTTTCGCCCGCGAGGATCGGCAATAAATCTTTCCCGTCGAGCGGGCGGTCCCTCTGCGGTTTTGCCCCGGCCAGATTCAAAATGGTTGCCGACCAGTCCATCATGATGCCGACTTGCCTTGAAACTTTTCCGGCGGGAATCTTTCCAGGCCAACGCGCGATACACGGCACCCGGATGCCGCCCTCACCCAACGTTCCCTTGCCATGCGAGAGCGGATAGTTGCGCGAGAAGCGGTCGCCGCCATTGTCACTGGCGAAGACCACGAGCGTATTCGTGGCCAGACCTTGCCGCTCCAGGGCCGCGAGGATTTCGCCGAGGCTTGCGTCCATTGCCTCGACCATTTTCGCGTAGGTCGCGCGCGTGCCTTGACTCCACTCTTTGAGCGTAACCTGCCTGCCACTGTCTTCCGGTCCTTGAATTGGCCAATGGGGCGCGTTGAAGGCGACGTAGAGGAAAAACGGTTTGCCCTTCATCGCGTCGAGAAATTGAAGCGCGTGTTGCTTGATGAGGAAAGTCGAATAGCCCTCCATCACGACGGGTTGGGTGTCGAGATAAAGGTCGGCCTCGCCGTTATTCTCACGATGCGTGAAATAGTCATGGTTGCCGCTCAGCAAGCCGAAGAAGCGGTCGAAGCCATGAGCGTTCGGAGCGCGATCTTCGGTGTAGCCGAGATGCCACTTGCCGGACAACGCGGTCGCGTAACCAGCGTCGCGGAGCATTTGCGCGATGGTCTTCTCCTGCGCGGGCAAGCCAAGATGTTTTTGCCCGGGAGGAATCGCCCATTCCAGCCCGCCAATCCGCTGTTGGTAACGGCCGGTCATCAAGCCGCAGCGCGTCGGGGTGCAGACCGGGCCGTTGGCGTAGAAATCGGTGAGACGGACACCTTGCTGCGCAAGCCGATCAAGATTCGGCGTCTGGATGTCACGTGCGCCGTAGCAACCCAAGTCACCATAGCCGAGGTCATCGGCCAGGATGAAGAGAACGCTGGGGCCGGTTTTTTCGCCCGCAGCCAACGCGGAGAACGCGGCAGCCGCAAACAGCGCACACAAAACTCGCAATTGAAATCTCATGGCCTCGCTCAAATCACACACCAAGCCCGGCTGAAAAGCCAGCACTCTTTTGCCGGTGCAAAGCAGGTTGCAGCGTGGCGGCGCTTGCGGCATTGTTGCCTCGAAATGTCCAACCAACTCGACCAACTCAAACAGTTCACGACCGTCGTCGCCGACAGCGGCGATTTCGCCACGCTCAAGCAATACGCGCCGCAGGACGCAACCACGAACCCCTCGCTCATCCTCAAAGCCGCACAGATGCCGGAATACCAAGCCGTCGTTGACAAGGCCATTGCCGACGCGAAGAAAACCAACGCGACAGGCAAGAAACTGCTCGATGAGGTTATGGACTATCTGCTTGTCGCGTTCGGCGTGGAGATTTTGAAGATCGTTCCGGGCCGTGTATCCACGGAGACGGACGCGAACATGTCGTTCGACACCGAGGCGCTCGTGGCCAAGGCGCGCCGATTCATCGAACTCTACCAGCGGCAAGGCATCGGCCGCGAACGCATCCTCATCAAGATTACCTCATCGTGGGAAGGCATCCGCGCTTGCGAAGTTCTTCAGCGCGAAGGTATCAACTGCAACATGACGCTGCTGTTCTCACTCGCGCAAGCCGTCGCGTGCGCGGAGGCGAAGGCAACCCTCATTTCGCCGTTCGTGGGCCGCATCCTTGACTGGTTTAAGAAAAGCGCCGGAAAAGATTTTGCGCCTGCCGAAGACCCCGGCGTGCTGTCCGTGAAGGAGATTTACGGATATTACAAAAAGTTTGGCCACGCGACGGAAGTCATGGGCGCGAGCTTCCGCAACAAAGGCGAGATTCTGGAACTCGCAGGCTGCGACCTGCTGACCATCAGTCCGCAACTCCTCGGCGAGTTGAAAGCTGAAACGACGCCCATCGAACGGAAACTCAGCCCCGCCATCGCCAAGGAAAGCAAGGTTGAGCGTCTCGACCTCGACGAAAAGAAATTCCGCTGGATGCTCAACGAAAACGCGATGGCCACGGAGAAAACCGCCGAGGGCATCCGCCTCTTCAACGCCGACGCGCAGAAACTGGCGCAGTTCGTTGCAGCGAACCTCTAGCCGCTAGATTTAATCCAATCCGAGTTCCTTGCGAGCTTTAGACCACGGCATGAGCGGTTTTGAACCGTTTCGTCCGATGGCTTGGTTGAGTTCGCGTAAGTCTTCTAAATCCTCGACCCGTTCGCGCAGCGCAATAAGTTCGCGCTGTAACATCCGCAGCGTCAGCAACGGTTTCCCGGCTCGTTTCATCGGTCTTTCCAGAACGCTACTCATAGGCTTCTTTTCTGTCCTTTACTGCATACACCTGAATCTGCTTCCCGACCAGTCGAAAAAGCACCCGGTGATTTCCGACGCGGAGGCGGTACTTATGCTCAGTGCCGACCAGTTTCTTGATGTCGCCAGCAAAGTTCGATTCCAAAATGGAGAGCCGCCTTCCAATCTGTCTGCGCAAATCTTTCGGCAGGGACCGGAGTTGCTCCAACGCCTCATCCGAAATCAACAATTCGAAATCGGCTGCGGTCATACGTTACTCCTTCTTCGCCACCTTTAACTCCAGGTGCAAATCGCGCAGTTGCTTCGGCTCCACGCTGCCGGGTGAGTCGGTCATCAGGCAAGTGCCCTTGGCCGTTTTCGGGAACGCAATCACGTCGCGGATGCTCGGGGTGTTGCAGAGAATCGCAATGAGACGGTCGAAGCCGAGTGCGATGCCGCCGTGCGGCGGTGCGCCGTAGCGGAACGCTTCGATCATGTAACCAAAGCGGGCGTTCACTATATTCGCTGGAATTTGAAGTAGTGCGTTAAAAATGAACTCCTGCAAGTGAGTGTCGTGAATACGAATCGAACCTCCGCCAAGTTCTACGCCGTTCACCACAATGTCGTAGTGTTGCCCTCTAATCTCTTTGGCATCCTTGAGTAATTGGAAGGTGACAACACCTCCCTGGCCTTCGACGCGCATAAAGCCTTCCCACGGACTACAGGTCTTGATCTTTTCTGGGTCCTTTTCAAGAGCTGGCGCGGTGAACGGATGATGGCTCGAATACCAACGGTTTTGCTCGCGGTCGAAACCGAGCAGAGGGAATTCGATGACCCAGAGGAAATCAAACCGGTCGGCGGGAATGGTCAGCTTCCCCTGCCCCTTCAGCACCTCGGCGGCGTAAAGACGAATCTTGCCGAGAATTTCGCAGGCGTTGAGCCATTGGTCGGCGGCGAACAAAATCAAATCGCCTTCCTCGATGGCCAGCTTCTTCGTGAGCGCGGCTTTCTCGGTATCGCTGAAAAATTTCACGATAGGCGATTTCCATTCGCCGCCCTCGACCTTGATGAACGCCAGGCCTTTCGCCCCAAAATCCTTGGCGACGGTGGTCATGGCATCCATCTGACCCTGGGTCGCGCCGGCAAACCCTTTCACGTTGAGTGCCTTCACGACGCCGCCGTTGGCCACCGCCCCGCTGAAGACCTTGAACTTGGCGCCGCGGAACTCCTCGGTGAAATCTACCAACTCCATCCCGAAGCGCGTGTCCGGCTTGTCAATGCCATAGCGGTTCAGCGCTTCCTCAAAAGTCAGGCGTAGGAACGGCGTGGGCACGTCCACGTTGAGCGCGACCTTCCAGACGCGCTGGAGGAGGCCCTCGATGAGCGCGTAGATGTCCTCGCGCTCGATGAAGCTCATCTCGATGTCAATTTGCGTGAACTCCGGCTGGCGGTCGGCACGCAAGTCCTCGTCGCGATAGCAGCGCGCCAGTTGGAAATATTTTTCGACGCCCGCGACCATGAGGATTTGTTTGAACTGCTGTGGCGACTGGGGGAGCGCGTAGAACTGGCCCGCGTTCGTGCGGCAGGGCACGAGAAATTCGCGCGCGCCCTCGGGCGTGGACTTGAACAGCGTGGGCGTCTCGACTTCCAGGAAGCCCTGCTCCTCCATAAACACCCTCGTAGCGGTGGCCACGCGGCTGCGCAGGCGGAGATTGCGCGCCATTTCCGGCCGGCGCAAATCGAGGTAGCGATATTTCAGCCGCAACTCTTCGTTCACTTTGGCCGCCGCTTCCGGGTCGTCCACGGGAAACGGGAGCACGTCCGCAACGTTCAACACTTCCAAGGCGGAGGCGACGACCTCGACTTCACCGGTGGGGATTTTGGGATTGGTCGTGCCCTCCGGACGCTGGCGGACGCGGCCGGTGATGCTCACTACACATTCACTGCGCAGCGCCGCGGCGCTCTCGAACAATTCCTGCGGCATCGCCGACGGGTCAAAGACCGTCTGCGTGCGGCCTTCCCGGTCGCGGACGTCAATGAAGATCAGCCCGCCGAGATCGCGGCGGGAATGAACCCAGCCGGCCAGCGTGACGGTTTGCCCGATCTGAGCCGGGCGTAATTCGTTGCAATGATGCGTGCGTTTCATGCCATTCTTTGTTGGAGTGCAAGCTTTCGCTTGTCCACGCTTTCAAAATCAGCCGGAACAAGCTGAAGCTTGCACTCCAACGTATCAAAACAGAGCGTGGATGTTGGCGATGAACGGCGCGGAATTCAAAGAGATTTTTTGCGCCATAGTTTGTGCGTGTGCATCTTGACAGTACCCCCAGAATGTCGGTGTTCGGTTCCTCATGGATAG
>CAYIOH010000142.1:0-8490 GCA_964364975.1 uncultured Bifidobacteriaceae bacterium | reverse complement strand
TTGAAGCCGCTGCTGGATTGGTATTTGCGCTCGCTTGAAACGGGCGGCTACTGGCTGGTGGCGCTGCTCATGGCCATCGAAAGCTCCATTGTGCCGCTGCCGAGCGAAGTCGTCATCCCGCCGGCGGCGCACCTGGCGTGGAGCGGAGATGGACTCCGGTTTTTCGGATTTCACCTCACTGGCTGGCCGGCACAAATCGGCCTCGTCGTGGCCGGCACCATCGGTTCGTGGCTGGGCGCCACGGCGATGTATTGGGCATCGCGCCTCGCGGGCCGGCCGCTGGTGATGCGCTACGGCAAATACGTTCTCATTTCGCCGGACAAGGTCGAAGGCGCGGAACGCTGGGCGACGCATTACGGGGCGTTTGGGATTTTTGCTTCGCGGTTGCTGCCGGTCGTACGACATCTCATCGGCATTCCCGCCGGCATCGTGCGGATGGACTACAAAATATTTTCGCTCTACACGCTGCTCGGCTCGGCCATCTGGTGCGCGGTGTTGTGCTGGCTGGGTGTAAAAATCGGCGGCGACATCAGCCAGGGCGAAATGCACAAGGTCACTTTCTGGCTGCTCGGCTTCCTCGTCGTGGTCGGAGCGATGTACTACTTCTTCGTTCACCGGCACATGAAAGCCGGAGCGTTGAGACGTTAAGTCGTTGAAACGTTACAACGCAGGTTCCGCAGGCGACTACTCCCGGACCCGGACGAGTGTCTTCACCGCGTGATTGCCTGCCGTCATCTGCTTGAACAACGCGGGCAGTTTCGTAAGCGGACATTCGCCATCCACGAAATCGCGCGAGTGGATAACCCCCGTCTCGATGAACTCCAATGCCCGCCGGACCGTGTGTGGAGTGTGGTGAAAACTCGCTAGCATGGTGAGATTGGAATAATGAATCAGCGTCGTGTCGAGCGTAACGCCCGTGCCGGACGGACAGCCGCCGAAGAAGTTCACCGTGCCGCCTTTCCGCACGAGATGCACCGCCGATTCCCAGGCCTCCGGTTTGCCCACCGCCTCAATTACTGCGTCGAAATGCGTCTTCGTCGCCTCGCGAATCTTCGTCACGAGGTTGTGGCCATCGCCAACGTCCACAATCTGACTCGCACCCAACCGGTGCGCCGCCCGCAAACGCGGCTCATGGCGGCCTGCGACCGTCACGTCGCAGCCGAGATTTTTCGCGAGCGCGACGAACATCAGTCCGATCGGCCCGGCGCCGAGCACGAGCACGTGCTGGCCCCCTGCCAAGCGCGTGTCCTCGACGCCCTGCACGACGCACGCCAGCGGCTCGACAAGCGCGGCGTCGTGGAAATTCGTCTGCGGTTTGAGAGGGAGCAGATTTTTCTCCACGATCCGCGCCGGGACCACGATGGACTCGGCGTAGGCGCCATTGAGGAAAAGCAAATCCTCGCACAGATTTTCCTGCCCGACCTGGCAATGAAAACACTTCCCGCATGGCGCGGAATTCGCCGCCACCACGCGATCTCCCACGCGCCACTCCATGCCGCGTTGGAGTTCAAGCTTTAGCTTGTCACTGGAGCACGCTGAAGCGTGGACTCCAACACCTGACACCTCGGAAATGACCCCGGCCAGTTCATGCCCGAAAACCGCTGGCGGCACGATCATCTTCGCGTGGTAGCCGCGTTTGAAAACTTTCAGGTCCGTGCCGCACGTGAGCGCCGCTTCAATGCGGATGCGCACTTCGCCGGGTCGCAACGCGCGCGGCGCGACCTCTTCCACGCGAACGTCTTCTTTGCCGTAAAGAACTGCTGCCTTCATTTTTCAGTCATTGATTGCAAAACACCCGCGGCGGCGGCGCTTTCACAAAGTTCGCCAGCCGCAAATAGATCGGCTCGAGCTTTTCGCCCGACGCGAAATCATTCCGCCCGAGCGCGAGCCGGCCAAGCATTTCAGCGCGCGGGAAAACCACGCGACCGTTCGGAAACCACCGCGCCACTTCGGGGCCGATCAAAAGGCTCCCGGCCTGTTCGCGCCGGCAAACATCCTCGCGAGCAACCAATCCGAGCGGCGACAGATTGTTCAGCTTGCCGGCGTTTACTTCATAATCCGCGACATAAAATTCTTCGCGTTGCGCGTCTATCACCACCGAGAATTTCCCCTGCGCGCCATCGGCGAGCGCCTGCGCCGCCACGCACTCCGCGCTGCTCACGCCGAGCAATTTCACGCCCGCCGCCAGTTGCCAGCCCTGCGCCAGTGCGATGGCGGCGCGGACGCCGTTGTACGATCCCGGCCCCAACCCGACCACGAGACACTCGATCTGTTCGCGTTCCAGGCCCGTCTGTTGCAACACCGCCTCGATCATACTGAACGGCTTCATCGTGTTGCCGGCCGCGGCTTCAACAATCTCGCTGGTGGCGAGCACGCCGCCGCGCGCGTCGGCGTTCAGAACCGCCACGCTCCGTTGCGGCGAGGAAAACTCAAGCGCCAGTATCTTCATAGGTGATACGCCGTTCGGTTTCGCTGAGAGTTTCAATATTCGCCCGGCGCACGCGCCGCAGTGATTCTTCATTCTTCATTCTCAATTCTTCATTCATCCTTTCCGCCCATTCTATCACGGTCACGCCTTCCGGTTGCAAGTATTCCTCCAGACCGGCGGAGATGATTTGTCCGGGCGTTTCGAGGCGATAGAGATCGAGATGAAACAGCCGCAGCCGTCCGCCGCTGTATTCATTGACGAGCGTAAACGTGGGCGAATGAACGCGCGCCGTGCTGCCCAGACCGCGCGCGAGACCTTTGACGAGTTGGGTCTTGCCCGCGCCGAGGTCGCCCGAAAGGCCGATGACCCATCCGCGTTGCGCTTCGCGCCCCCAACGTTCGCCGAGCATTTCGGTTTCAGCGGGGCTGTGGGTGATAAGGGCCGGCATGAAATCGTTAATTCTGATCCAGATTGGTTACGCACAAACCGGGGAGCGGAGAACAACGCGGCGGTCAATTGGATTCATGGTTGAAATTCCGGGTTGTTCGATTCAAGCAAAATGGACGTAACCCCGCGCGGCGAGCGGACGCACGCCGGCCTTGTCGCGCAGCGTAAGACTCCCGCCCGCGGTAATTTTGCCGATGCAAGTGAGTTTGAGCTTCGGGAACTGTTTCCGCCACGCGTCGAGCAGCGGCACGGCGCTCTTGCTCGCGACGGTAAAGAGCAGTTCAAAATCCTCGCCGTCAGTCAATGCCGCGACAAGCGGCGAACAGCTGCCGACGTGAGTCGGCGGACGATCCGCGCTCTCACGAGCGCGGCAACGGGCGCGTTCCTTTGCGGCGCGGCTGATGGGGATTGCGTTTGTCAGCAGTTCAGCCCCGACGCCGCTTGCTTTCAGAACATGGCGCAGGTCGCCGGCCAGACCATCACTGAGGTCAATCATCGCGTGGATGGAAAAATGTTCCGCGAGCCAGCGCGCCTCGGCCAGACGCGGTTCGAATTCCAGATGCCTGCCCGCGAGTGAGCCACCAAGCTCGCCTGTGACAAATATCGCGTCGCCGGCCTTGGCGCCCGACCGCAGCATAACTTTTCCGCGTGGAGCGAATCCGAGCAGCGCCACGGAAATCAGCACGCGCTCTGGATTCGTCGTCGTCTCGCCGCCC
This sequence comes from uncultured Bifidobacteriaceae bacterium, assembly GCA_964364975.1. Taxonomy (GTDB): domain Bacteria; phylum Verrucomicrobiota; class Verrucomicrobiia; order Limisphaerales; family JADLHS01; genus JALOTT01. The sequence goes on along the minus strand of CAYIOH010000142.1, from coordinate 4,899 downwards.
ACGATGGCCACGGCGTGTTGCCGCGCCAGCGCGTTCATGCCGGCGTAAATCGCCTCCACGAACGCCACCTTGAACTTGCGCGGCAAACCAATCGTGACGAGCGCCGCCGTCGGAGTCCCGGCCATCGCGGCGATGTCGCTCAAGCAACGGGCCAGCGCCTTGTGTCCGATCTTTTCCGGCGGCGTATCATCGGTGAAATGAATCCCCTGCACCACCGCGTCGGTCTTGAACAACAGCAGCCGATCCGGTACGCCCAGGTCGAGCACCGCGCAGTCGTCGCCCGCGCCGACCACGACGGATTCGTTCGTCGGCAGCCGATGCGTCAGCCGTTGGATGAGTTCAAATTCGTTCATGCGCCCACCCGGCGGGTTAAAGCTTTGATTGGACGAAATAAAACATGGCGAAATTGAGGGCGTTGAACAGCGCGTGCGCGGTGATGGGCGTGAGCAGGTTGTTGGTTTTTTCGTAGAGCAGCGTGAGCACAATCGCCAGCAGCAGCAGCGGCACAAACGTCGCCACGTTCCAATGCACCACCGCAAAGAGCAGCGACGTGCCCCACAACGCGAGGCGCGGGAATCCCGCCTGCTTCACGGCTGGGTAGAGGATACCGCGAAACAGCATCTCTTCGGCGACGGGCGCAAAACCGATGGCCGCGACGCCAAGCGCGAGACGGTCCATCCACGTCACGGTATTTTTGAGCGCCTGTATGGCCGGCTGCATTTCCGGTTTCACGTTCAGCAGCGACATGATTTCCGCGGAGGCCATTTGCAAACCCAGGCCCACCGGCAAGGCAATGCACGCGGCCACCATGCCCAGGAACAGCGCCATTTTCCAGCTCACCGGAAAACCAAACGCGTCGCGCCAGCCCAACTGATGTTCCCGCACGAACCGCCAGATGAATACGAGCGCCACGCCCTGAAAACTGAGCGTCGCGATGATGGTGCGAAGCGTTGGATTCTCACCCGCAGGTTTGTCGGCAAAATATTGCACGAACACGCCGAACGTCAGTCCGAGGTAGAGGTAGAAGAGCATCGCCAGAAATGGACGCGTGAACCGGTCCAGGCCCCATGGCTGGCGCAGGACAAACAGCGCGGCGAGGGAGAAAATCACGCTGCCTGCCACCAGCGCGCCAAAAGCCCACGGGTTAACCGGATTATTGGCGCCGGGAAACCGCATCACCGACATTGCCACCGACCCGAGGAAGTGGCAGATGAATACACTCAGCAGCAAGCGGATGATCGCCTCGGACTTCCATGGTTTCGCGGACAGCACGGGCGCACTTTAGCGAATCCACGCGCGGGTGACGACCAAATTTCAGTTGGCCACGGAAAGGCACAAACGGGCTTTCCTGTGCAGTTTGCGCCTTTTTGTGGTCAACTTCCCTTTTGCCCTGCCTGCGATTGCGGTTAAGCTGGCTCAGTCCCGGATGAAACATGCGGCCAACTATTTTTTCGCGCCAGTGCCGACGCTCGCGCTCGCCGCGTGCAACGGGAAACCAAAACAAAACATTCGACCACGAATTTGAGCACGAACGCCGCTTCCGCCCTGCCCGCGCACACCAACCGTCTGGCGCGCGAAAAATCGCCCTACCTCCTCCAGCACGCGCACAATCCGGTGGATTGGTTCGCGTGGGGCGCGGAGGCGTTTGCCAGGGCGCGGGCGGAGAACAAGCCGATTTTCCTCAGCATCGGCTACTCGACCTGCCACTGGTGCCACGTCATGGAGCGGGAATCGTTTGAGAGCGAGGCAACCGCGAAATATCTCAACGAACATTTCGTAAGCATCAAGGTGGACCGCGAGGAACGGCCCGACTTGGACAAGATCTACATGACGTTCGTCCAATCCACAACCGGCTCGGGCGGCTGGCCGCTCAATGTCTTTCTCACGCCGGAATTGAAGCCGTTTTTCGGCGGCACATATTTTCCGCCGGACAATCGTTACGGGCGCGGGAGTTTTCCGTCGGTGCTTCGGCAAATCGTCAACGTCTGGCAGGAGCGCCACGGCGAAGTCACGGCTTCGGCAAACGAAATCCACGCGCGTCTCGAAGCCGCCACGTCGAGCGCTACCGACAGCAATGTGTTGCTCACGGCGGAAACCCTGCGGCGCGCGGGCACGCTTTTCAAGGACGCCTACGACCCGCAGCACGGCGGCTTCGGCAGTGCGCCAAAATTTCCGCAGCCGAGCCAGCCCGCGTTTCTGCTCCGCTACGCGAAGCGGTTCACCCCGACATCGGATGTCGGGGTTCAAGACGACGAGGCCGCGCGCATGGTCTTGCACACCTGCGACGCGATGGCCGCGGGTGGCATTCACGACCAACTCGGTGGCGGCTTCGCGCGCTATTCCGTGGACGCGCAATGGCTCGTGCCGCACTTCGAGAAGATGCTCTACGACAACGCGCAGCTTGCGCAGCTTTACCTCGATGCCCACCTCGTCAGCGGTGTCGCGCGCCACGCCGAAGTGGTGCGCGACATTCTCGATTATGTTCTGCGCGACATGACGCATCCCGACGGCGGCTTCTTTTCCGCCGAGGATGCGGACAGCGAAGGCCACGAAGGAAAGTTTTACTGCTGGACGCACGACGAGTTGTCAAAGCTCCTTGCGCCGGAGGAATTCAATGTGGCCGCGCGTTACTTCGGTATTAGCAAGGCAGGGAACTTCGTTGACCACAGCCATCCGACTCCGCTCGCGGGGCAGAATGTGTTGAGTGTGGTCAACCCACTTCTTGGTGGGGACGCGCTGCCGCGCGTCCAAGCCGACCGGCAGGTCGGCCCTACCAACCGAGAGCTGCTCGACTCCGCCAAAAAGAAAATGTTCGAGGCTCGCGCCAAGCGCATCCGCCCGCACCTCGACGACAAAATCCTTGCCTCGTGGAATGGGCTGATGCTTGGCGCGTTCGCTCGGGCTTACGCTGTGTTGGGAGATGAAACCTACCGTGCCGCAGCGGAGAAGAACTTGGCGTTCATTCAAGCGAAGTTGTGGGTAGCGGCGCAAGGTAGGGCGGACAGTCCTCTGCCCGCCGCAGAATCGCCTGACAGCGGCGCGCACGGAGTGACGCGCTCTACCGGCACGCTCTACCATCGGTGGCGTGACGGCGAACGGGACAGCGTGCAATTGCTCGAAGGCTACGCGTTCCTGCTCGATGGCGTGATCCAACTCTACGAAGCCACCCTGGAACCGAAGCCCCTCGACTTCGCCATCGCGTTGGCCGAGGTGATGATCGCGAAATTTTACGACGCGGAGAACGGCGGCTTCTGGCAGAGCACCGCGGACGCGAAAGATCTGATCCTGCGCGTAAAGGACGATTACGACGGCGCCGAGCCTTCCGGCAATTCCATCGCCACGCTTGCGCTGCTCAAGCTGGCTGCCATCACTGACCGCGCAGACTTTCGCCAACCTGCCGAGGCCACGTTGCGATTGTTCGCCGCGCGGCTTGAAAAAGTTCCGCAAGCCGTGCCCTATATGTTGCACGCCCTTGATTTCTGGCTGGAAGAGCCGCGCCGCGTCGTCATCGCCGGTGATCCAAGCTCCGCCAAAGCGCGCGAACTAATCCACGCCGCGCACTCGGTTTACCAGCCGAACAAAGTGGTGCTTGGCAACGCCGGTGGAGTCGAGGAATTCGCCCGCACATTGCCTGCGAAAGACGGCCCGGTGGTTTTTCTCTGCACGGGCAAAGCGTGCCAGCCGCCGACGAGTGACGCGCCGAGAGTGAAAGAAATGCTGCGTTAGAATCGCAGCGCCATGCTCCGCCAGATCACGATGTCGGCGACAAATCCGGTGATGAATTCGAGCGGCAGGTGTAATTTGGCGGTTCGCATAAAAAGGGACTCCCCGGCTGACCCGCGCGCGACGCACTTCCACGATAAACAACAGCACGATGGTCGCCGCCAGAATTACCATTGTTCTCCCGGCGAGATCGCCGGCCACCTCCAACTTTTTCTTTGAATCCGGTGTCGCGGTTATGTATGCACGCCTATGTCAGCTCGCCCTTCTCCAGATGAATCGTGCGCGTACCGAAGGCGGCGGCTTTTGGATCGTGCGTGACCAGGATGACAGTTTTCCCGGCATCCCGACTTAGCGATTGCAGGACGCCCAGCACTTCCTGCGCGGAATGGGAATCCAGATTCCCGGTCGGTTCGTCCGCGACGATGAGCGCTGGGTCGGTGACGAGCGCCCGGGCGATGGCCACGCGCTGTTCCTGTCCGCCGGAGAGTTGCTTGGGCAGATGTTTCGCGCGGTCGGCGAGGCCAACGAGGTCGAGGGCGATTTCAACCTGCCGCCGTCGCTGGCCGCGACTCAGGCGCGTGAGCAGCAGCGGCAACTCGACGTTCTCGTAAGCCGTCAACACCGGGATGAGGTTGAAGGTCTGAAAGACAAACCCGACATTTTGGTTCCGCCAATCCGCGAGTTCGGATTCGTTGAGCCGCGCCACGTCAATGCCCTGCACGTGACATTCGCCGTTCGTGGGCCGGTCAATCCCGGCGATAATGTGCAGCAGGGTGGATTTGCCCGAACTGGACGGCCCCATCAACGCCAGAAATTCCCCCGCCGCGATGTCGAGCGAGATGTTGTTCAGCGCGGTGACGCTGAGTTCGCCCTGCTGATAAATCTTCGACAGGTTGCAAATCGTGACGATGTTGCCGTTCGATGCCATAAAGCGACCAAGGAATAGGCAAAACGCGAAGGAATTGCAAACGCCGGAATGAACTCGCGATTTGCGCGTGAAACTGTCTTATGAACGCGGTTGCCAGCCGGTGCGTTCACGAGTACGAACGCCGTTGTCAGTCCGGTCTCGGATTGTAAAACCCGGTTCGGGCCGGCGTCGGTGGATAAAAGTCGGCAGACCGTGGGTTCGACCGGGCTATTTCTTCTTCTTGAAAAGTTCAGTGATCCGCTTGGTCG
>CAYIOH010000141.1:0-8585 GCA_964364975.1 uncultured Bifidobacteriaceae bacterium | reverse complement strand
CGAAGGTCTCCACCCCGCCGGCTTTACGTCCCGCCATAACTGGAAAATATCCAATTTTCATGACAGCATCTCCCGGGCTCTCAGTTCTGCCGCAATCCGCTGCGCGCCATCGGCGAACTCGGTCTTCGGCTTCCAACCCAGGTCCTGACGCGCTCGCGCGAGGGAATGCGCGTGGCAAACGCGAAAGAAGTCGAGGCGCGCGCGGTCGAAGGGCGGCCGGCCAATCCTCCGGGGATAAACCCAATCGAGGAGCGTTGCGGCGGTCAGCGCCAGGCCCATCGGGATTCGGATCCGCGGCGGCGGGACTCCCAGAGCGGCGGCAATCTCCCCGAGCATCTGCTTCGTCGAGATCGACCGGGGCCCGGCGAAATGGTAGATCCTTCCTTCCACTCCCTCCGTCCGGGCGCACCGCAAAAGTCCGTCCACTAAATCGGAGATCTCAATCGGCTGAGCGTCATTCTCTCCGTCCCCAATGAGGGGCATCCTCCGCTGCGCAATCATCCGGAAGAGTTTTTCGGTGCTTTGCGACCCGAGGCCATAGACCCACGCGGGTCGCGCGACTACCACCGGCAGCCCAGAGGCGAGCACCGCCGCCTCGGCGGCCAGTTTCGTCACCTGGTAACGGGTCCGGGCGATCGGGGGGCTTTCTTCGTCCAGGACCACTCCTTTTCGGAAGGAACCCGTCACGCCCAAGGCAGACAGATGAACGATGCGCCGGACCCCACGGACTTGGCGACAGGCATCGAGGACGTTGAGCGTTCCTCCGACGTTGGTCGCTTCGTACTCGCCTAGGCTCAGCGGCTGGGAGCCGACAAGGGCGGCGCAGTGGTAGACGGTCCCCACCCCGTCAACCGCCGGCAGCAGGCTGTCGATCCGAAGGATGTCGCCCCGCACAACCGTGATCTCCCCGAGACCCTTGGTCCGCGCCGGATCCCGCGCCAAGACGCGCACGCGCCATCCCTCCGCCAGCAGCCGCCTGACCAGGTGACTGCCGATGAAGCCGGTCGCTCCGGTCACCAGGACCGTTCGTTCACACATGCGATCCTCTCCCGAAGATGATGATATCCTGAAAGCTCAGGTGCCGGGATCGGCCAGGCCAGGAGCCGTAACGGATCGGCTCCTCAATAACCAGTCCCCTCCGGGTCGCCAGCTCACGTATCGTCTGCTCGGGCTGGGCGACCAGATATTCGGGTACGGTGGGATCCATGACTCGGCAGCCATCCAAGACATGCGGAAGGGCAAAAGGGCCTTCACCGCCCTCGATCCCCCGGAGGGATTCGGCGTTGAGGAGAAAGAATGTAGCCAGGCACCGGCCCTCATGGGTCAGCAGTCGGCGTATCTCCCCCAGATAGTGCTCGATGGGATCGAGAAGCAGGTGAGTGAAAATGGACTTCAAGATGATCAGATCAAAGGAATCGGCGACATAGGGAAACCGGAATGAAGCCCCCGCAACCAGGCCGTGAGGATTGTAGTGGCGGTTGTGCAGATCGACATGGATGAACCGAAAGTTGGGGAAAACGGAGGAGATTCTTTTGCGGCACCAATCGATCGCTTCCGGGTCCGGGTCCAGCCCCTCATAGCTTCCTGCCGTCGAGAGGCGCTGGGTGAGTTGGGCGGCCATCTGTCCGCATCCGCATCCGATGTCGAGAACCCGGCTATCGGGCCGAAGGCCGGCCAGGGTTTCCAGGTGACCCACGAACTCCTCCCCAACCGCTTGATAGGGGCCGGGGCGGAGGTAGGCACGGAAACAGCCGACCCGTGTCCGCAGGCGGGCCGGAGGCATGAAAGGCTTGGTCTGCCCTCGGATCCGATCCAGCAGGTCCGCTCCGGCGCAAATTACAGCCCGCACGGCCGGCTTGGTAAATCCAGGCAGGGCAACCTTCACCCACCTCGGAACGGTAGTAGGCACGACCAGCCGGGGATCGTTCCGGCCGCGAAGGACCTCTCGGTAAACCGTCGCCATGGACGCGGCGGCTGGCCGGGCAGAAAACCTCGGATCATTTCGGACGGTGGCCCGTGCCTCCGCTCCGAGACTCCTCCGAAGTTCCGGATCGGCCAGTAACCGCTCCGTCGCTCTGACCAGTCCCTCGATGTCTCCCGACCGGACCAGAATCGCTGTCTTCCCGTCCGACAGGATTTCAGAGACCCCCGCCACATCGGTCGCGACAATCGGAAGTCCCATGGTCATCGCCTCCAAAAGCACGAGGGGCGCTCCCTCCATCAAGGAGGGAAGGATAAAGATGTCCAACGCCGCGAGCGCGGCGGCTGAGTCGTCTTGAAATCCCGCGAAGGTCACCCGCTGCTCAAGCTCCAACTCCCGACGTTGCGCCTCGAGGTCCGCGAGCAGTGGACCGTCGCCGATGATCAAGAAGCGCACGGCTGAATGGCGCGAGACGACAGCCGCCGCCGCGGTCAGCAGGTCTTTCTGGCCCTTTTCATAGTGCAAACGAGCCATATTCCCGACCGCGATTTCCCCGGGGCGGATGCCGAGTTTTGCCCGGGCGGCCTCGCGGTCAACTCCCTGGCCAAATCCGTCTAAATCGACTGCCAACGGAATGGTGACCACACGGTCAGCGGGGATCCCTCTTCGCAAGCTTTCTCGCCGCGTGGCCTCGCTCACGTCAATGACGCGGTCGAAACGGCGCAGGATCCGGCTGCGGACGAACTCGGAGAAATGTACCCCGTAACCAATTCCCGGACACAGGGAATGCCAGGCGTACTCCCCAGCCACCCGTGGTGTTGAACGCCCCAGCGTGGCGAGCCACGTGACGACATCTGATCCCGAGTCGTGGGAGTGGACGACGCAAGCGCCTTGCCGGATGATCTCCCGGCGAAGGGCGAGCGCGGCGGCCACGGCTCCGCGGCGGGACCCGTAAGGGAGCAACTGCGCCTTGATCCCCCGCGCGGCCAGATAGGCTTGGAACGTCCGGTGGAGCCCGTCTCGGCGTTCGAGGATGAAAAGCCGGTGGGCCACCCCCACCGTCTCGCCATAGCGCATCCAGGCCACCAAGGCCACTTCGGGACCACCCACGACAACCGAGTTGCGTACATGGAGCACGACCACGGGCCCCTCCGCCCGACTCCCTCCGTCCTCAGGCCTGAACGGCGAATGGTTTTGAGCAATTCCCATACGGCCAACAGTTCGTAAAAGGCTACTGACTATCCCAACAGGATTCGCTGTGCTTTTTCATGCGATCCCCAGTTGGACCACCAGTTCTCGGGCCGCACGGATGACACGGTTCTGGTCCTCCTCGGTCATGTCCGCGTACAACGGGAACGTGGTGATTCGCTGCCAGATCCGCTCCGTGACGGGCAGTTCGGTCCGGTAAGGCGCGGCGATGGGATAGAGATGGACTGGGTAGTAATGCACGCCTACGGCAATGCCGCTCTCACGCATGCCCTTCACGAAATCGTCGCGGTGATTCATGAGGACCGTAAACATATGCCAGTTGGGCTGGGAATTCGGAGCCGATTCCACCCAGCGGAAACCCCGGATATCGGCGAACGCCTCCTTGTATCGGGCGACCAACTGAGCCCGCCGACGGTTCATTTCAGGCAGACGACGCAGCTGCAACAACCCGAGGGTGGCCGCAATGTCATTCATGTGCATCCGCTGGCCCGGGCCGGCGATGGAATAAAGCCACCGTTGGTTCTGCGGCTCCTTCCCGGTGCCGTAGCGGGTCCAGATGTCCAGGTCCTGGCCCAGGGAGCGATAGCTGGCCAATTTCCGGGCCAGCTCGGGATCGGCGGTTGTAATCATGCCGCCGTCCCCCGTGGTCAGGTTCTTAACCGGCCCGAAACTGAAGCAGGTGGCACGGCAGAGCGACCCAAACGGTTGGTTGTATTCGTTGGTGCCGCCAATCGCGTGGGCCGCATCGTCGATCAGCCAGGCACCGGCCTGGTCAGCGATGTTTTGCAGGCTCCGGGTATCGGCGGACTGCCCGCCATGGTGGGCGACCACGATTCCCCGCGTCCGCGGGGTGATCTTCCGTTCCACATCCGCCGGGTCCAGCGTGAGCCGGCTCGACTCGATGTCCGCGAACACAGGCGTGGCGCCCAGTTGGCGGATAACTTGGAAGGCAGACATGAACGTGAAGGAGGGAATGAGGACTTCATCGCCGGGTCCAAGGCCCAGCACGGCCATCGTGGTGGCCAACGCGGCGGTTCCGCTGTTCGTGCTGATGGCATGGGCCGAGTTTACGAATCTGGCGAAGCCAGCCTCAAATTCTGCGACTCGCGGTCCGGGACCCAACCATCGTGACTCAAGGGTGGCAACCACTGCCCGCACTTCCTCGTCCGTGATCGAGGGGCAGGCAACGGGGATCATCAGTACCGCTGGGGGCTGCGCCATCGCTCAGTTCCTCCCGCCGCTTGAGGTTGATCGATGGGGGCGCACCAGTTGAACGACCGTGAGGCAGCACGCGCGTACGGTCAGGGCCCCAGCCGTGATCAGGCTCAAGGGGTGCATCACCGGCAAGTGACGGGTCTTCACGTAGGCTTGAAAGGCGTCCTGATGAAAGGCGATCGTGGAGCGACAGCGTTGACGGAAGGTGTGGGTGCTGCCGCCCTGCCCCTCATAGTGGATGAGCTTGGCCGCGGGCACACACCAGACCTGATACCCCCTTTCCCGCACCCGGTTGCACCATTCGGCATCCACCCAGTAGAGCCGGAAATCTTCATCCATGCCTCCGGTCGCTTGGGCGAGGGCGGTGCGCAGGACCAGGCAGGCTGAGGAAAGTATCTCGACCTCGAAGGATTCCTCGGTCTCCCGATGCCGGCCCATCAGATAGCGCCGGGACCATCGGTTGTTCGGAAAATAATGGGTCAATATAGACCGCCGACCGAAAAAGGCGTTCGCGAGGGTGGGGAATCGCCGCGCTGTCCCCTGGTCGCTGCTGTCGGGATTGAGAATCTGCCCGCTGACCGCCCCGACCTGAGGGTGTTCATCCAGGAAATGGACCAAGGCCGCCAGACAATCCGGCAGGATCTCGGTGTCATTGTTGAGAAACATCACATAACGACCCGTGGCGGCGGCGAGACCGATGTTGTTGGCCCGAACATAACCGACGTTTTGAGCCTGCTCCAGGATTCTCGCCCGCGGGCAAACGGAGCGAGTCACTTCAATGCTGTTATCCGTGGAAGCGTTATCAACGAGGATGACCTCGGTCGGGAGTGTGTTCCTTGTCCGTTCGATGCTCAGGAGGCATCTCCTCAGCATCTCCGCAGCATTCATGTTAACGATGACGATGCTGAGATCCACGGTTTGATAAGATTTTGCGGTTCTAAGTTCTGTGGCGAATTCTACTTGCCCCCATAAGCTTCCGCAAGGTGGAAAGGGCGGGAACGGCAATTCCGCGCCAAAGCGGCGCCGGCGGGCGCCGCACTCCACACGCTCCGCGACGTTCACACCCGCATGATCGAAAGTCGCGCTCGTCCCGCCCAGCGCATGCGCGTCAACCTAAGGGGCGCGAAAGTGCAGCCTTTACGGGACTCGGGCGGCGTTTTGGTTCGTAAGAGTTTCTGCGTTATTCCGCGTGAGTCATGGTGGGTCTGGGGCGTGGCCCTCAGGTGTCTCGCAGTCAAAGAGCGCTTCCTGGGTGAGGATATGATTGCGGAGCGACAGGGGCGAGCCACGGAGGGTGACCTCCGGAAAGACGAGGCAGTTCTCCAGGCGCACTGAACCCTCGATTCTAACGCCGTCTCCCAAGATGGATCGCCGCACGTGGGCCTCAGCGGCGAGGACGGCTCCGCGCCCCAAAATACGGTCACCGCCTCGCCGGTCCAGCTCCATCAAGTTGCACCGCAGAAGATCATGCGGCGTGCTCAGATTGACATCTTCTTCGACGACTTCGGCCACGGTCACCGGTTCACCGGCGTCGATAAGAATCTGGAGGGCATCCGTGATCTCGTATTCATTGCGCAAAGGGGAGCGGGGAGTCCGGCGGATGGCATCGAACACCGGCACATCAAACAGGTACTGGCCGCATCCCTTCAGCCTTCCCGATCCCGGGTCGCATCGAGGTTTCTCGATCACTTGCCGGACCCGCCCCGTGGTCGGATCAAAGAGAACGGCAAAGTTCTTCCGGAGGGCCTCGAAGGTATCGTCCCGGGCGACCACATAGCTTCCTCGACTCTGGGAGCGGAACTGGGCCACCAGCCGCTCCAGACCGCAAGGGCGAAAGAAGATGTCCGCCAGCAACAACAAGAATCCAGATCGGACGTACGGTTGTAGCCGCCCGAGGGCATGGGCGATGCCCAGAAGCTCCTTCTGTTCGACATATGTGATCCTGAGGCCCAGGTTCTCGCCCGAGCCAACCTGCTGGCGGATCTTATGGCCTAGATGCCCAATCACCACGAACACCTCCCGAATACCCACGCTTCGCATGATGTCCAGGTGGTACATCATCAAGGGTTGGTTGCAGATCGGGAGCAGGGGCTTGGGGGAGCCGTGAGAGACCGGTTCCATCCTGATGCCTCGACCGCCGGCCAGAATCACGCCGACGATGTCTCTTTGGTTGCTGGACATGGGATCTTCGTTTGTTAACCGATTCCGAGATTATTCGTGCTGCCAGGCAGCCGCATCATCGGCGTATCCATAGGCAGAACATCGGGGAAAGGAAGCCGGCATACAGCCACCGTCGTCCCGAACCGGATATCAGGCGCAAGTAGCCGTCGACGCCGGACACGACAAATCTTGGGACTCGCGCCAGCCGGTTCCATGAAAACATGTGGGCCAGACTCAAGGGCTCCAGGGAAGAAAAACCACATTCATTCAGGAACAGCTGTTCCATTTCTCGAAAGGTTACCAGTTGCTCGCAGCCCCAACCGTGCAGCAGGGAAGGCGCATTGCCAGATAAATCCACCGGACAGAGGCGGTTTCCCAGAGTCAACAGCACGGCCCCGCCCGGGCGGCAAATTCGGGCCAGTTCCCGGGCCAAGGCCTGCCGATTTTTATGACTCGCCGTGACCCGCCCAAAATAGCCGCTAAACACCAGGTCATAGCTCTCGGATTCGACCGGCAGGACGAGTCCCTCCGCCAGCAATGGCGTCGGTTGCCAACTTCCTTGCCGCCGCCGCTGCCGGTCAAATAGGACAATGTCACAAGTGTGGCCCCGGCCACGGAGTCGCCGCGCCTCCTGCTCGTCGTCCGCTTCCAATTGGAGGCAGTCCAGGTGGCTCTTGCCGGAGGAGTCCTGCAATCTTCCGAGCAGCGGCCGTAGATACTGCTCGACCCATCGTGCGCCCGCGGAATCACTTGCGCCTGAGCCATTCATTGTGGGGGGGGAGGTTGCTCCAACGGAAGGGGCCGATCAAGGTGATTCGGGTGATTCGGTTTGTGAAACGGGCCAACCCCGCTCCCTCAGCACCAAGTCCTGAGGCCATAAGTTCGTCACCGCGAACTTATGGATCGAAGGTCTTAGTTGGACGGTCGGTTGCTCGCGCTCCGGCCAAGGATGGCCGTCCCGGGTTGGGTGGCTCCGAGCGCCGGCATCGCGGAAGGCTCGCCATGACCGTCTGATGTCCGCAAGGGTGGCAGGACCTGCTTTCCTTCGGCGTTGCGAGGCATCACTTCCCGGACGACTGGAAGGAGTGTCTCGGCGATAAGCGCGTGCCCGCGCGCGTTCCAGTGCTTGTCCTCCCGAAAGAAGAAGCGCTCCGGAGCGCCCGCCTCGCCAAAGACCGGAAGCAGATCTAGAGCATTTTCTATTTAGATAGACGCAATGGGTGTTTGCTGGCATCCTTTTCTTATGGAAAGGAAATTATGCGGCCTCTGAGTCAGGATTTGCGTCAACGGATCATTGTCGCGAGGGAGTGCGGGGAGGGCACGGGAGAGGTTTGCAAGCGCTTTGGCGTCAGCCGCAAAAGCGTGGAGCGGTTTTGGAAGCAGCACCGACTCACCGGCGCGTGCCAGCCCAAGACGATCGGTGGTTATCGCCGAGCCCGTCTGGAAAAGCATGCCCGCACATTTCGCCGTTGGATTGCGGCGCAACCTGATTTGACCCTGGGTGAACTCCAAAAACGGTGTCTAAAGCACTTGCACGTTGCCATCGGCATCACCGCCTTGTGGCATCGTCTGGAGCAACTGGGTCTGAGCTATAAAAAAAACGACGCGCGCCGCCGAGCAAGATCGGCCTGATGTTAAAGCCGCGCGGAAGCTTTGGCGTCAGCAGCAGCCCGACTGGGATGTCCGCCGGTTGGTGTTTATCGATGAAACGGGTTTGAACACCAAAATGGCCCGTCTTCATGGTCGCTGTCCGATCGGTCAGCGTTGCCTCAGCGCTGTCCCCCATGGCCACTGGCAAAGTTCCACCTTCATTGCGGCCTTGCGCCATGAAGGCATCGCCGCCCCCTTTTTGGTGGAAGGACCCGTGGATGCTGAGGTCTTCACGGCTTATCTTGAGCAGGTGCTCTGTCCGCAACTTCACGCGGGCGACACGCTCATCCTCGATAACCTCGCCACGCACAAAATCCAAAACGTCACCCGGTTGCTCTCGGCTCGCGGGGTTGGCCTCCGTTACCTGCCGCCTTATAGCCCCGATCTCAATCCCATTGAACTGGCTTTTGCCAAACTCAATACCCATTTG
>CAYIOH010000140.1:0-8599 GCA_964364975.1 uncultured Bifidobacteriaceae bacterium | reverse complement strand
CCCGCACGTGGGCGTGAAACTTTCCGCCCTGTACGCCGTCAGCCAGCCGTCGCACGCCTATCCGCACCGCAGCGCCCATCCGTTCATCCGCCAACTCTACGATGACTTTGGCCCCAAGCGCCTGTATTGGGGCTCCGACTTCAGCCCCGCCCTGGAACACGTTTCCTTTCCGCAAACCATTGACGCGCTCTTTCAACTCGGCTGGCCCGCCGCCGATTTGCGGCGCATCATGCACGACAACTTGACACGCGTGATTCGCGGTTGCCGGTCGAATTAATCTGGGTAGGGCGCGTCACTCCGTGCGCGCCGCAAACTAGGAACTCGAACGGCGCGCACGGAGTGACGCGCTCTATCTTGAAGCCGTGACTCGTTTGGTTCAACGCTGCATCACACCTTCAAACCAATCCCGCAACTTTTTGTCCGTGACGAAAGCGGCTCGTCCGTGGCTTAATCGCGCCAATCTATGAGCGCGGAACAACGCCTGATTGAACTCAAACTGGAACTTCCACCCGCACCCAAGCCGGTCGCGGTTTACCGGACGGTGGTTGTCGCGGGCAACGTGGCTTACGTTTCCGGTCACGGACCGTTGAAAGCCGACGGAACGATGATCTCTGGCCGGGTGGGCGCCGATCTTGATCTGGCCGCAGGCAAAGCCGCCGCCCGCCAGACCGGGTTGGCGATCCTCGCGTCGCTCCGCGCGCAACTGGGCAGCCTCGACCGCGTCAGTCGCCTGTTGAAAATGGTCGGCATGGTCAATGCCACGCCGGATTTCCGCGACCATCCTGCAGTCATCAACGGTTGCAGCGAATTGTTCGCCGAAGTCTTTGGGTCGGAGAACGGCATTGGCGCCCGCAGCGCCGTGGGTATGGGGTCGCTCCCCGGCAACATCGCCGTGGAAATCGAGGCCATCTTTGAGATTGAGTGACGATATGCTGCGGTGCAACGGGCTGCGCCAGCTCGCCGACACTCGATGAAAATATTTTGCCATGGCAACCACGGAAAATTAACCGTCAGGAATAATCAACCGAAGAGCCACCATGAACCCATCCACACCGAAAACCGAACCGCCCCCATCAACCCAACTCCAAAAAGTTGTTCTCGGAGGTTTCCTCCCGCCGAATGGGCATTCCAGACGCGCTTTTTTGAAAGCCAGTTCTGCGGCGGCCGGGGGGCTGGCGCTGGGAGGATTCGTGTGGCCGGCACTGGCGGAGGCGGGTGGAAAGTCGCCCGCTATGGCGGTGGCCGATCTGCCCAAGGGCTCCGCTCCAAAGCCGGTTTCGTTTCCGCATTTTCCGAGCCGCCTCCATGCCTTCGTGTGGCGCAACTGGCCCTTGGTCACTGCCCAGCGCATGGCGCGAGTGGTCGGCGCGAAGCCGGCGGACATCGTGCGCCTGGGGCTCGCGATGGGCTTGAACGGTTCGCCCCGCATCACGCGCGATCAGCAGGCGCGTTCCTACCTCACCGTCATCAAGCGCAACTGGCATTTGCTCCCGTATGAACAACTGCTTGAGCTGCTCGGCTGGCCGGCGGAACAGCTCGCCTTCACGCTACGCGAAGACGACTTTTTGTTCATCAAGCTCGGCAGCCTCAAACCGCAGTGCGAACCCTTGCGCTATCAAGCGCCGGACGAGAAAACGTTGCAACGCGAGCGCGAAATTGCACGCGTTGTGCGCGAGGAATTTCCGGCGGGCGCGATTGGAGACGAGGAGCCGCTCTTTGGTTTCGTGGCGAAGCTTTCCGCCAAGCCGTCTTCTGCGCCTATCCAATCCAGCGATTTAGCGAACTTGAAGTTTTGCTATTCCTACTTTGCGCTTTACGGCGATCCTTTGCTGGAGAAACACGCCGATCCGTATCCCGATGGCCTCCTGGCGCGGCTCGCGCAAGCGGGCGTCAACGGCGTCTGGCTGCAGGCGGTGCTGCACAAACTTGCGCCGTGTCCGTGGGAACCGGAGCGCAGTGCGCGGCTCGCGGAGCGGTTAAAAAACCTGCGCACGCTGGTGGCCCGCGCGCACAAGCACGGCATTCGCGTGTTTCTTTATCTCAACGAACCGCGCGCCATGCAGCTGCGATTTTTCGAGAGCCGCCCGCAGCTCAAGGGTGCGGTCGAGGGCGACCACGCCGCGCTTTGCACCAGCGCGCCGGAGGTTCAGAGATTCATCGTCGAGTCGGTGGCGACGATTTGCCGCGCGGTGCCGGAACTGGGTGGTTTTTTCAGCATCACGGCCTCGGAAAATCTGACCAACTGCTGGTCGCATGGCGGCGCCGCCGGTTGCCCGCGCTGTGGAAAACGCCCGGCGGCGGACGTGATCGCGGAGACGAACCGGTTGTTCATTGACGGCATTCGCAAGGCCGGCACGAAGGCGCAACTGATCGCTTGGGACTGGGGCTGGAACGATGCGTGGGCGGGTGACGTGATTCGTCAGTTGCCGGCGGAAGCCGTGCTGATGAGCGTGAGCGAATGGAGTCTGCCCATCGAACGCGGCGGCGTGAAGAGTGAGGTGGGCGAGTATTCGATTTCGGCCATCGGTCCGGGGCCACGCGCCCAACGGCACTGGAAACTCGCGCGCGAACGCGGCCTGAAGACCATCGCTAAAATTCAGGCTGGCAATACTTGGGAACTTTCTGCCGTGCCATACATTCCTGCGGTCGAGAACGTCGCCCGCCATGCCGAAAACCTGCGGGGCGCGAACGTCAACGGCCTGATGCTGGGCTGGACGCTGGGCGGTTATCCGTCGCCGAATCTCGAAGTCGTGTCGGAGACGCTCGCCGGTGGTTCAGCGGACGAAGCCATGCAGCGCGTGGCGGAGCGGCGCTTCGGCAAGGAGTTCGCGCCGACGGTCGTGAAGGCGTGGCGTGGATTCAGCGCGGCGTTTCGCGAGTTTCCGTATCACGGCGGTTTGGTCTATTCCGGCCCGCAACAACTTGGCCCGGCAAACTTGCTGTGGGCCGAACCCACGGGATATGCCGCCACAATGGTGGGGTTTCCGTACGATGACCTGAACGCCTGGCGTGCCATCTACCCGCCGGAGATTTTCGTGCAGCAGTTCGAGAAGGTCGCCGACGGTTTCGACCGCGCCCTCGCTGAACTCAAAACCGCCACCGCGCAAGGGCAGGGGGCAACGCCGGCGCAACGCCGGGCCTTGGCCGAGGAATGTGGCGTGACCGAGGCGGCCGCCATCCATTTCCGCAGCTCGGCCAATCAGGCGCGTTTTGTGTTGGCGCGACAGGCCGCCGCATCGGCCAAGACACCGGAAGCTGCCGCGCCGCAGCGCAGCACGATGGAAAAAGTGTTGCAGGACGAAATCGCGCTGGCCCGGCGGCTGCACGGCATTCAATCGCGCGATTCGCGCATCGGCTTCGAAGCTTCTAACCAATACTACTACGTGCCGGTGGATCTGATGGAGAAGGTCTTGAACTGCCGCGACCTCCTCGAACGCGGGATTCCGGCATCCGGCTAAAGTTTCGTGACAAACTAACCTTGCCAACCTTCGGAGCATCGTTTCAACTTGACCGACGCATGACGATGGAATCTGAGTCAGATAACGGACGAAGTTTTTTGGTGCGTGGGCTGCCTTGGTTGGTGGCGGCGGGCGCGCTGGTGGTTTACCTGTTCACGCTCAACCACTGGGTGTCACTGGCCAACCTGCCCCAAGTAGCTCGAACGGCCGGTTGGACGTGGCAGCCGGAATTGTTGACGCCGGCGTATTTTGTGGCCACGTATCCCCTGCGCTGGCTGCCCGCCCAATGGATTCCGCTGGGGTTGAATTTATTTTCCGCCTTGTGCGCCGTGCTGGCACTGGGACAACTGGCACGCTCGGTGGCGTTGCTTCCACACAACCGCAGTCACGAAGAGCGCGAACGGGAGAAGAGTAGTTACTCTCTGCTGACCATCCGTTCGGCCTGGGTGCCGCCCGTGGTGGCCGCGCTGGTGTGCGGCCTGCAACTGACGTTTTGGGAGCACGCCACCAATGGCACAATCGAGATGTTCGACCTGCTGTTGTTTGCCTGGGTGATTCGCGCGTTGCTGGAATATCGGATTGATGGACGGGATTCGTGGTTGTTCCGAGCGGCGCTGGTCTTTGGCGTGGGGATGACGAACAATTTTGCGATGTGGGGTTTCTTGCCCGTCTTCATCGCCGCTCTGGTGTGGAGCCGGGGCCTCAGCTTTTTCAATCCACGATTTCTCGGTTGGATGGCCTTGTGCGTCCTGATCGGTTTGTCGCTCTATTTGCTGCCACCGTTGATAGCGAGCCTGTCGAAAATCGAGCCGGTGAATTTCTGGCAGGCTTTGAAGGTCAATCTGGCCCTGCAAAAGAACATAATCTTTATCTATCCGAAAGTGCCGACCCGCAACCTCGACAATCTCAATTGGGTCGTTATGGTCGTTGTCTGCGTCCTGCCGGTCCTCTTGTTCAGCATCCGTTGGCCTTCCTACTTCGGCGACACGAGTAAACTCGGCATTCGGCTTGCGACGATCTTTTTCCACTCCATGTGCGGACTTTATCTTTGCATATGCGTTTGGTGCCTGTTCGACGCGCCGTTCAGCCCGCGGCATCGCGGCTATTCAATTCCCTTCCTGACTTTTTATTATCTGGCCGCTCTAAGCGTTGGCTATTTTAGCGGCTACTTCCTGCTCGTTTTCAGCAACCTGCCGGTGCGTGGGCAACGGCCAGCGCCACTGATTCGAACGATCAATCGAGCCGTGCTGGCCTTGGTCGCGGTCTGGGTAATAATCGCACCCGTCGGTTTGCTTCTGAAGAATCTTCCGCAAATTCGCACGACCAACGGCCCGATCCTGAGAGACTACGCCGCGGCGCTGGCGGAAGGATTACCCAAGAGCGGGATACTGCTGAGCGACGACGCGCGCCGGTTGCTCGTGATGCGGGCGTGGCTGGCCCGGACGGGACGGCTGAAGGACTTCGTCATGCTCGACACCCAGGCGCTGGTCTGGCCGGCTTACCACCGACTCCTGCGCCAGTGGTACCCGGACAAATGGGAGGCGACAGCGGACGCGAAGCGCGAGCGGCCTTTCGAACCGGGGTCGCTGGTCCAACTGATGACCAAACTCGCCAAGAGTTACGAGATTTGGTACCTGCATCCCAGTTTTGGCTACTACTTCGAGTACTTCTACCCGGAACCACACCAACTGGTCTATCAACTTAAAAGCTACGGCACGAATTCACTGCTGCCACCTTCGCTCACGCCCCCGCGCCTTGCCGAGAATGAAAAGTTTTGGACGAAGGCCGCCGACCAGTATCTCAAACCGGTCCTGGCGGTCACGATGCCGCGCGAGCCCGGCGCCAAGTTGGGCCTGGTCGAGAGCTGGTTCAAAAAGGCACATCTGCCTCTCGAGCAAAATTCGCAAGCGACGATCGTCGGTTCGTTATACTCGCGCGTCCTCAACGATTGGGCGGTAGAGGTGCAAAAAAGCGGCGACCTCGAAAAAGCGGCCGGGTATTTCGAACTGGCGCAACAACTCAACACCGACAACATCGTTGCCCAGATCAATCAGGAGTACAACCAGAACCTCCGCGCCGGACAACGTGCTCCCATCCAACTCCCCAAGTCCGTGGAAGACCGCTTCGGCAAATACCGCACCTGGGACGAGGTCCTCGGCGAAAACGGGCCGTACGATGAACCGGGCTTCTGTTACGCCCAAGGTTATACGTTCGTGCGCAGTAGACATTATCGCCAGGCGGCTCAATCTTTTGATCGGGTGCGCACGTTTTCACTCGAAGATGTCCCCAGCCGGATGTGGCTGGCCCAATTGAACCTGATGGCACGGCTGCCCGACAAGACTTTGGAGTTGACCCGGGAAATCCGCGACCATCCGGAGCGTTTCACGCTGAGCAGCACCAACCGCAACGAACTGCTGGCCCTTGAAGCTCAGGCGCACTTTGTGAGAAATGAACCTGGGCTGGCCACGAAAATACTTGAAGCTGCCGTGGAGCAGTCGCCAAAGGACGAAAACCGGTTTGTTACCGTAACCCGCGTTTACTTCCAAAATAGACTATTTTCCAACGCGCTCGCCACCGTCAATCGCCACCTAAAGATTGCCCCCGACAACCCGGCGTTGCTGGTCAACAAAGGCCTCATAAGCATGCAGGCCAACGCATATAACGAGGCGATTGAACCCCTCACTCGCGCTTTGACACTTCAAGCCACCAATCACCTGGCCCGGTTCTACCGCGCCATCTCCTACCTGCGCACCGACCAGATGGACGCCGCGCAGGAAGATTACGAAATCCTCCAGCCCGCATTCCCCTCGGCGTATCCAATCTATTACGGACTGGGCGAAATCAGCTACCGCCGCAAAGACACCAACGCGGCCATTCGCTATTACGAAGCCTACCTCACCAACTCTGTCCCCGTCGAAGAAGGCAAATTCATCAGGCTGCGCCTCAAGGAACTCAAGGGCGAAAAACCCTGAAGGCGCGCGGCAATGCGGGTCACGCATGTCATCACCCGGTTGATCGCCGGCGGCGCGCAGGAAAACACCATCGCCACCGTCCTCGGCTTGCGGCAGAAACCCGGCGTGGACGTCCAGCTCATCTCCGGTCCCACCATTGGTCCGGAAGGCTCGCTCGAATCCGCCTTTGATTCCGCGCCTGATCTTTTGACGTGTCTGCCGGAACTCGTCCGTCCGGTTCACCCGTGGAAAGACTTTCTTGCGTTGCGGCGGCTCACGAGAATATTTATTGAGAGGGGTACGTACGTGTTCTACACCCACAGCGGCAAGGCGGGCGTACTCGGTCGCCTCGCTGCCCAACGCGCCAGCGTGCCCGTCATCGTTCACACCATTCACGGGCCGTCCTTTGGACTGTTTCAAGGCGCGGTTCCAAATTTCAATTTCCGCGCCGCCGAGCGCCGAGCGGGCCGGTCCACGACCCATTTCGTCGTTGTTGCCAAAGCGATGAAGCAACAATACCTCGCCGCCGGCATCGGCCAACCCGGACAATTCACGAAAATCTTCAGCGGCTTCGACCTCAAACCGTTCCTCACCGCGCAAAACGACCTGTCACTCCGCGCCCGTTGGGGAATTCAGCCCGGCGACATCGTCGTCGGCAAGATCGCAAGGCTATTCAAACTCAAGGGTCACGACGATTTGTTCGCCGTCGCGTCCGAACTGGTAAGGCGCTGCCCGCAAATGAAATTCCTGCTTGTCGGCGACGGCGAATGGCGCGAGCGTTTTCAAGCTCTCGCCCGTTCGATCGGTTTGGAAAATCATTTCATCTTCACCGGCCTCGTTCCTCCTGCTGAAGTGCCGGCGCTCGTCGGCATCATGGACATCGTGGTTCATCTCTCGCGGCGCGAGGGTCTGCCGCGCGCGTTGCCGCAAGCACTGGCCGCCGCGCGGCCCATCGTGGCTTACAACTGCGATGGCGCGAGTGAAGTCTGTTTTGACAACGAAACCGGCTTCCTGCTCCAGCCCGGAGATTTGACCGGCTTGGGCGACCGTTTGCTTCAGCTGGCAAACGACGCGCCGCTCCGGGCGCGATTCGGCGGGCGCGGCCGTGAATTCGTGCGTCAACATTTTGCCGTCGAACGGATGGTGGACAGCCTCTACACTCTTTACCAGAAACTGGCGGCCGAACGCGGCCGGCGCATCACGTGAGCTTTCCTTTCAATGTCTATCTCGCCGCCCTGGCCAGCGCGCTCGTGACCACGCTCGTCACGCTCCCGCTCTGGCGCCATTGGTGTCTGCGCGCCGGACTCGTGGACGATCCGGGCCATCGCAAAATCCACGAGTCCCCCATCCCGCTCGCGGGCGGCCTGGCTGTGCTCACCGGTCTCTTGCTGCCGCTCCTCGGCGCCGTCGCGTTGCTGAAATTCGATTTCATCCAATCTGCAAACGCCGAAGCGCTGCTCTACGGCCTGAATAAACGCGCAATCCAACTCGCCGCCATCGCTATCGGCGCCGTCGCCATGACCCTCCTCGGTGTGCTGGATGACAAACACGAACTGCGGCCACTCCACAAATTCGCCGGCCAACTCCTCATTGCCCTGCTGGTCGCGACCGCCGGCGTGCGCATCACCCTGTTTGTTCCAAACGTCGCGTTCAGCTTTGTCGTCACGATTCTGTGGCTGCTGACCGTCGTCAATGCGTTCAACTTCATGGACAACATGAACGGCCTGTGCGCCGGACTCGGCGCCATCGCCGCAGGCTGGTTCGCAACGTTCGCCGCGATGGACGGCCAATATCTTGTCGCGCTCATTGCCTTCCTGTCGTGCGGCGCGTTGCTCGGTTTTCTGCCGCACAATTTTCCGAACGCCCGCGCATTTCTCGGCGACGCAGGCAGCCATCTCGTCGGTTATCTGCTCGGCGTGCTGGCCATTCTGCCGCATTTCTACACGGCGCGCGAACCGCGCAGGCTCGCCGTGCTCACGCCATTGCTCGTGCTGGCCATTCCGCTCGCCGATCTGGCTTGGGTCGTCGTGCTGCGCTGGCGCAGGGGAAAACCGTTTTACGTCGGCGACACCAACCATCTTTCCCACCGGCTGGTGCGCTTGGACCTCAGCCGGACAACGGCGGTGTTATTGATCTGGCTGGCGGCGGCGGCAATTGGCGCGCTGACGCTGATGTAAAAGTGCCACGAGC
>CAYIOH010000139.1:0-8642 GCA_964364975.1 uncultured Bifidobacteriaceae bacterium | reverse complement strand
CCGTTGGCTTACTCTCAAACAACTCCACCGCCTCGCCTTCACCAGCGCCCACAAAAAAATCCTCGGCCAGCTCGGAAAGCGGCGCTAACGCCGCCCGCACTCCAAACGCTTCGCGTCGGTTGGGCGTCTCCAAACCGCGCGAAGCGTCTGGACTCGGCGCGTTCACCACCGATTTCTTCCCTGCCCCTTTCCCACTTTTCTCCTTTCTCCTTTTCACCTCTGCCCCTTTTCCTATCCTGTCTGCCGATGCTTTACTTTGACCACAACGCCACCGCGCCCGTCATGCGCGAGGCCCGCGAGGCTTGGCTCGAAGCCACCGAGAAGATTCACGGCAATCCCTCCAGCCCGCATCAGTTCGGTCTCGCGGCAAACAAAGCCATCACCGACGCGCGCGAAAGACTCGCGCATTATCTCGGCTGTCATCCGCTCGACCTCATCTGGACCAGCGGCGCGACCGAAGCCAGCAACACGCTCCTACATCACCTCGCGCAAACGCTCGACGCGAAGGCCGAAGTCTGGATCAGCGCCATTGAGCATCCCTGCGTCCACGACTCGACGAAGCATTACTTTGGCAAACGCGCGAAGCTGATTCCCGTCACCCACGACGGCGTGGTGGACATGGAATGGTTCGCCACCGAGATGGCCGACACGCGCCCCGGCCTCGTCGGCGTTATGGCGGCAAACAACGAGACCGGCGTCATCCAGCCCTGGCGCGAACTCCTCGCCATCTGCCAGACCTACGAAGTCCCGTTCTTCAGCGACGCCGTCCAATGGCTCGGCAAAATGCCAGCCAAGGGCCTCGGCGATTGCGATTACCTCAGCGGCGCGGCGCACAAATTCGGCGGCCCGCGCGGCGTGGGCTTTCTCAAAGTGCCGCACAAGCACAAAGTCAATTCGCTCTTGTTCGGCGGCAAACAAGAACGCGGTCAGCGCGCCGGAACGGAAAACGTCCCCATCATCCTCGCCATGCTTGCCGCGCTTGAAATCCGCGAAAAACAACTTGCCGAAGGCCACCACCAGACCCGCGCCGTTTGGAAGGAGAAGTTCGAGAAACTCCTGCTGCGCCAGGTGGCCGGCTCAACCGTTGTGGGCCTTGGCGCGCCGCGTTTGTGGAACACCACTTCTGCGCTCATGCCCGAAGGCGGCCAGCAACGTTGGGTGACGCGCCTCGACAAAGCCGGCTTTGCCGTGAGCACCGGCTCCGCCTGCACGACCGGCAAGGAAGAGCCCTCGCACGTCCTCACCGCGATGGGCTTCAAAGCCAACGAAGTCGCGCACGTCCTGCGCTTCAGCAGCGGATGGGAAACCACCGCCGCCGACTGGGAAGCGTTGGAAAAGGGTTTGGCGAAAGTCTTTGCCGAGGTCCATCATGGCAAAGCACACACGACAACGTGAGCGTCGAAGTCAAGATTGCTGATAAATGAATACAAAAAGAGGTTCATCGATATGAATGAGCACCGTTTGGCCGCGGTAATGGTCTTGGACTTGGTGAAGCACTCCAAGCGCTCCCCCGAAGACGTCCAAAAGATTCAAGGTGCTATTGAGGACGTTTTTTCAAAGGCAGTTTCGAACTTGGAGATAACTGAGGGAATCAATTGGAAATATACCGGTGACGGGTATGTATGTACCTTCCTTGGCGATTCTGCGGCTCGCGTGATCGACTTTCTGAATTCTTCAATCCCGAACATGCTCCGGGTTCTAAAACCTCACGACCAACAGATCCGCGTGGGCTTGGAGTATGGCCTTCTGAATTTGCGAGAGAATCCGCTCACTTCTTCCCGAGAACATTTTAATCTGCCAGGCATTCTAGCCGCTAGACTCGAAAACGCGGCTGAACCCAATGAAGTGTTATGCACTTCGACGTTTTGCTCAATCTTCTCCCCTTTACACCCAAAGTCGTTCTCAGGGTCTCGCAAGATAAGGGGCAAGGATCGGGAGGTCGAAGCTCATGAATTCTTCCCCGTTGATTATTTGGCAATTCAAACCTCCATTTCAGATTTTCTTTACGGGGTGACACAAGGCGAGCCATCACAGATTGACGGCCCGTTACGAATCCTAGTCGTGGATGATGAACCGTTTGTTTCTGAAGTGGTCGCATTGATGCTCAAATTCGACGGTCATCAGGTGGAAGGAGCCGGCAGTGGCAAAGAGGCGCTTGCGTTGTGCGAAAGAACTGAGTTCGACGTTGTCCTCACAGATTACGCAATGCCTTCAATGAAGGGCGATCAGTTTGCAGTTCAACTTAGATTTCGTAAACCGAACTTGCCAATAATCCTCATTACTGCATTTGCTGAGATGCTAAAAGCGAGCGAGGAACCACTACTTGGAATTGATTACGCCATATCGAAACCATTTCTACTGGAGGATCTGCGTGCCGGATTAAAAATTGCCAGAGCAGCGAAGCCTGGAAATGCAATATGGCAAATGCGGATGATCTCTCCTCAGGGAAACGTTCACTTTTTACTTGGTGACGCAGCTGCGAAGTTTCAACAAATCTTAACATCAATGAGCGGCTCTCAAGATGTGGCGCAGTTGATGATACGTCATAAGGCGAAAAACTTGGTTTCAGAGTACGTTGAGTCAATTCAGCCGGGCAAAGATATTCTAGCGTCCACAACAACCCTTCGGAGACAGTTGGATTCATTACAGCGTTTTTCCAAACACGTCCAATTGACCCAGAACAAAGGCCTGATTGAATACCTGACGCAGGTAATTATCGATCTCAAAAAGGTACATAAGGATGTCATCGTGCGGTTTGAGACTGGGGAGAGCCTTAAAGGAGTAACGCTCCCTGCCAGTAAAGTGGCTATTCTCTCACTTATCATCTGCGAGTTAATAGACAACGCTATCGAAGCGCTAAAGGGTAAGGGACGAGTCTACGTCGAACTGGACGTATTGGTGAGCAAGCGAAGCCTCTACCTTCAGGTTCAAGACGACGGTCCCGGCATACCTATGGAAAGGGCGGACCGCATCTTTCGAGCACCCTACTCGACAAAGGGAGCTGGGAGAGGCTTGGGTCTTTATTTAATTAGGGAGGCAATAGCCAAATTGGGAGGCGGGATTCAGTATGAATTCGAGAAAGGAGCCGTTTTCAAGGCACTAATTCCCTTGCCTGAGCCAGATTTGGCAGTGACCAGCAAAGGAGAAGAGCTGCCGAAAAGTAATCCGTCGGCATGATTTCCAGCCGAATAGGCCAAGCCCTCAATAGCTACAGTGTCTCGCAAACGTCGCCGGTAGCGCTCCGCCTGGCGGATGAACGGTTGCATCACATCGCCTGTCGAAGCTAGAATTCCGCGAAACCCAAACGAAAGACCGATTATGATGACCCGACGCCAAGCCATTAAAACCACCGCGCTCGTCGCCACGGCCGCCGCCGTTGTGCCTGCCGCGCTTGCCCAACCCGCGCCTGCCGCTGCTACTCCGGCCGGTCCATTCAAGCTGCCGCCGCTGCCCTACGCCTTCGACGCGCTCGAACCGCACATTGACGCGCGCACGATGGAGATTCATCACGACCGGCATCACAAAGCATACGTGGACAACCTGAACAAGGCGTTCGCAGGCCTCGACTGGAGCGGTCCTTTGACCATCGAACTCCTGTTGGCCGCCGTGCCAAACTTGCCCGCAGCCAATGCCACTCCCATCCGTAACCACGGCGGCGGTCATTACAACCACTCGCTCTTCTGGCAGATGATGAAGAAGAACGGTGGCGGAGAGCCAAAAGCTGAATTGGCCAAGGCCGTCGAAAAGAACTTTGGCAATTTCAACGACTTCAAAACCAAGTTCACCGAAGCGGCAACGAAAGTTTTCGGCAGCGGTTGGGCTTGGCTTGTGTCACACGAAGGCAAGCTCGCCATCGAATCCACGCCCAACCAGGACACGTCCTTGAGCACGGGCAAGCAGCCGCTGCTTGGCCTCGATGTCTGGGAGCACGCCTACTATCTCAAATACCAGAACAAACGCGCTGACTACATCGCCGCTTGGTGGAACGTGGTGAACTGGGATTTCGTGGCCGAGCGCTACGCGAAGCTGAAAGGCTAGACACGGATTGCACGGATTATCACGGAGGATTTATCCGTCTGAAATCCGTGTCGATTCGTGAAATCCGTGTCTAAAAATTCCGTGTCCATCGGTGTGCATCCGTGGTAAAAACTCCGCCATGAAAACTTTCATGTCTCGCCGCTCTGCACTCACCAAAATCGCTGGCACATCGGCGGTCGCCGTGGCTGCCGCGCACCTTTCGCATCGTCTCGGCGCCGCTGACTCAGCCACATCTACAAAACTCAAAGGCCGCGTCAATCATTCCGTCTGCCGCTGGTGTTACAGCAAAATCCCGCTCGAAGAACTCTGCCAGGCAGCCAGGGATATGGGCCTCAAGTCGGTGGAGTTGCTCGAAGTGAAGGACTTTCCCACGCTCAGGAAACATGGACTGACCTGCGCCGTCGTTTCCGGCGTGCCCGGCGGCATCACGAGCGGACTTAATCGCGTTGAGCACCACGACAAGATTGTCACCTACATGGAGCAGACGATCCCCGCCGCCGCTGACTTCGGCGCACCGAACGTGATTTGTTTTTCCGGCAATCGAGTCGGTCAAGACGACGAGAAAGGTTTGGAAAACTGCGCCATGGGTTTGAAGCGCATCGCATCCATTGCCGAGAAGCACAAGGTCACGGTGATCATGGAATTGCTCAACAGCAAGCGGAGCCACAAGGATTACCAATGCGATTTTACCCGGTGGGGCGTCGAATTGTGCCAGCGCGTTGGCTCGGAGCGGTTCAAGCTGCTCTACGACATCTTCCACATGCAGATCATGGAGGGCGACGTTTGCGACACGATCAATGAAAACCATCAATACATCGCGCACTATCACACCGGCGGTGTGCCGGGGCGCAACGAGATTGATGACACGCAGGAGTTGAACTACCCGCGCATCATGAAGGCCATTCTCGACACCGGCTTCAAGGGTTTCGTGGCGCAGGAATTCATTCCCAAACGTCCGGACGCAATCGCTTCCCTCCGACAAGGCGTTCAGATTTGCGACGTGTGAACCGTAGCCGCCGTCGTGAGACGGCGCAAAAAAGTCCGTGCCATCCGCTCTATCCGTGGTTTAATTCCTGCCAGCGCATGAAAAACTCTTCAACCCCGTTGGATTTGAAACGGCTCAAGGTGCGGCCATTGGCCGAACGTCAAAGCCTCACCACCCTGGAACAAATCCTGGTTGATCCCGCCCAGCCGCCACCGGCCTGTTCCCGTGAGATGCTCGCTGCCATCCGTGATTGCGCCGCACAAATCACCGCCGCGCGAAAGCGCAACGTCAGCGTCATCCTCATGTATGGCGCGCACCTCGTGAAGAACGGCCTGCTCGCCGTGGTGAACCAACTGATCGAGCGCGACGCCGTCACGCACCTGGCCACCAACGGCGCGGGCGTGATTCACGACTGGGAACTCGCTTTCCACGGTCGCACCGCAGAAAGCGTCCGCGACAACGTGGCCACCGGCACGTTCGGCGCGTGGGATGAAACCGGGCGCAACATACATCTCGCGCTGCTCGCCGGCGCGCCGCGCGGCGAGGGCTTCGGCCAGAGTCTCGGGCGCTTCATTGAGGAAGACGGCGTGGCGTTGCCCACCAAGGACGTGCTGGAAAAATCCTTGCGTGACCAACCCTCGCACCCGCTGTCGCCTGCGCGCGCGGAACTGCTGCGGGCGATGGTGGCGCACAATCTCCGCAACGGGCGGACGAATGTGAAGCATCCGTGGAAGAAAACCTCCATCCTTGCCAGTGCTTTCCGACGCGGGGTGTTTCTCACGGTGCATCCCGGCATCGGCTACGACATCATCACCTGCCACCCCATGTTTCGCGGGGCCGTGCTTGGTCGTGCGGCGGACATTGACTTCCGCCTGTTCGGTGGCGCCGTGGAGCGGCTCGACGACGGCGTGGTCCTGTCGGTCGGGTCAGCCATCATGGCGCCGCAGGTGTTCGAGAAGAGCGTCAGTTGCGTGAACAATTTGCGGCTGCAGGCGAACCAGCCAATCGTCCACGGCCACAAGATGTTCGTCGTGGACATTCAGGCCGGCGGGAACTGGGACTGGTCCAAGGGCGAACCGCCCCGCGACAATCCGGCCTACTATCTGCGCTTCTGCAAAAGCTTCGCGCGCATGGGCGGCGCGATGCGCTATGTGCAGTGCGACAACACGGCTTTTCTCCACAACCTGCTCCACGAGTTGCAGCGTTTGTGATGCGGCGGGGGGCCCGTTCAAGCCAAGCCCAACGAGTCACTTTCCAAATCGAATCGCCCTCTCCCGGGGGCCACCCAAGTGACCGCAGGTGGTAAGGTACAATCCGCCTTTGAAGGTCCGGGCTAGGAGACTGTCGGACTTGATTCAAGGCTGCGGGTAAGTTTGTCGTGGTAGCGATCCTGGTCGCTGGGGGACGGGTTTGGGCCAACCGATTGCAGGAACAATTTGGCCGCCCTTGGGTGCGCGGCCGCTGTTCGCTTCAGACAAAACCTCTTTTTCCGACTCCACCCCTCCGCTGCTTTAGTTTGCTGGCGCAAGTTTCAGTCCCGCGCCCAGCCGATGCAGCCGTTTCAGGTTGTAGGCCAGACACACCAGACTCCATTCGCGGCTGACTTTCCGCAGTCCGCGCAGCAAAAACTGGCGGAAGCCCAGCACGGCTTTGATGATCCCAAAAACCGGTTCCACGGTGCAGGCCCGTCGGCGGTAAGTCACCTTGCCTGCGGGCGTCCGGAGTTTGTCGGCCATCGCCAGCAGCACCGGATCGGTGAGCGGCTTGGGCGCTTTGATCTTGTCCAGAGGTCGCCAGTCGTAGCGCCGCTCGGCGTGCGCGTCTTCCCGATGCACGCTCACGTAGAGGTCCAGTGCGGGGCGCGCTTGGCTCAGGCGTTGGAAGACTGCTTTGTCCGCGTAGCCGCAATCGGCCAGGGCCCCGGTGGGCTGGCCCAGCGTTGGCGGAATGCTTTGTAAATCCGGTTCCAGTTGGCCGGCGTCGCTGGCGCAGTCGCTCACCCGCTGGCCCACGATGAGTTGACTGCCCCCGGCGTCCACCACCGCCTGCGCATTGTAGCTTTGGGTGTAGCCCTCGCGTTTGCTCTTGCGCATGAGCCGCGCTTCCGGGTCGGTGAGGTTGATTTGTTCGTCCGGGGCGGGCGTCGCCTGCGGCGGCTGGGGTTCGGGGCCTTTGGCCGAGCCGGGGCGTTGTTGGCGCGCGGCCACTTTGCACTCATAGTCGGCGCGTTCGGCCTCAGCCCGAACTTTGGCGCGCGCCTCCAATTGCGCGCAGGCTTCGTCCATTTTCTGCAGGAGCTTTTCGCGCCGGGCGATCTCCTTGGGGAGTTGCTGCGGATCCTCCTCGGTGCGGTCGGCGGTTTCGGCTTGGTGGAGCAGTTGCGCCACGTCCAGGCGGAGTTGCTCGCGCAGTTGTTGGGCGCGCTCATAGGTGACGTTCTTGTCTTTGGAGGCGTTGGCCCGGATGTGCGTGCCGTCCAGACTGACGAGGCCCAGTTTGAGCAGCTTGAGTTCGCGGGCCAGTTCCAACACGTCCACGAACGCGGCGGCGATGGCCTCCGGGTTGTTCCGGCGGAAGGCGCAGATCGTGTCGTGATCGGGGTGCTGGTCGCCGGTGAGATAGCGCACGGCCACGTCGCGGTAGGTGGCCCGTTCGATGCGCCGGGAACTGAAGAGGCCGTTGGCGTAACAGTAGATGAGCAGCGCCAGCATCATGTGCGGCGGATACTGCTCGTCGCCGCAGCCCTTGTGGTTGACGACGAAGGTGGTCAGGGGCAGCCGCTCGACGGCTTGGATGACGAAATGAACCAGATCATCCTCGGCCACCCAGTCGCGCAGGTCCGGTGGCAGGAGCAGCGGTGTGTTGCGGTCGGTGTTTTTGAAGCGGTGGGCCATGATGGCTACATTGACCACCCGCGCCGTGCGCGTGTTCAATTCACCGAAAACTTTACTCGAAAAAAGTCCGACAGACTCCTAGCCGGCGGGTTGCATGCTCCGCACGCCCGCTCGGCGGGCGCGAATGGCCAACCGCTTGGCTTTTCTGGATCCATACCTTTGCACCGAGAATTCTTTCCGCGCGACCACATACGGCTTGGGACTCCAGGTCGCCTTCCAATACATCCGTGGTTTCTTGGACCGCCGATCAACCACATGCTGCACCCCGACGATGCCCGACCGGCCTTTGCGCCGTGGCAATTCCGCCCAAAAACGCCGCGATTTTTGCACTGGCGTTCCCAACTTGGCCGCCAACTTCCGGTAATACTTTTGCGCCGCCGCCAAGGCTTTCTCCCGTCCGCCATGCTTTTTGTCGGAGAAGAAGGCGGGATGGATTTTGCCTCTGCGCTGCAACCGCACAAAGAAACCGTGGTTGTGCTTTTCCGGTTGATCAATCCGGCAGATGCCCGGCGTGTGTGAGGGTGTGTTCACGATTCTACTCCTCGTCGCGCCGAAATCACATGAAGGCGGATGAAGGCGCGGTCGCCTGTCGCGGCGAAGCAACGCGAAGCCGGAAGGAAGGCGGCTTTCCTCTCCGCCTCGATCGGGGAGTAAAGGTGAGGTGTCGATTTTCATTTGCGACTTTTCTTCGGCAGCCAACTCGCCAACGGTCTCGGCTTGCAGGC
>CAYIOH010000138.1:0-8657 GCA_964364975.1 uncultured Bifidobacteriaceae bacterium | reverse complement strand
TCGACTCATCCTCACGGCCAGTCCCGTTCTATGAGCCTGCCAGCCAAACGCCCTGGTCATACTCGGAAAACAAGCGATGCCCGACTCCTACGTCAAGAACATGCTAGCCGTAAACTCGAACACCGCCGCGCAGGTGTATGCGACGTGGAGTCCCGACCTGATTCTGTTCCAAACCGTCGAACCGCCGACTCCCGTGTTGACGACCAACCTTCCCACCTGGCTCAAGTTCTACACCAATGTAGTTCCGAATGTAGATGTGGTTTTGTGCGGGGAATATCCTATTTACGCGGACAACTCCGGCCTGAACGACTGCCTGAGAACCAACGCGATGGCGTTGGGAATGAGTTATTTCGATGGCTACTCACCGTTCCAAAGTTTTACCAACGTGTGCTATCCGCGCGGATTCTTGCGGGCGTTGAACGACGTGCATTACTCAGCCGAAGGGATGATGACCTACGGTTATTTTCTATCAAGCTGGCTCTCGCTGTAATCGGCGCAAATCACTGGCAGCGGCATGGGGTTTGTGCCGTCTTCCCCACAGGTCTCGGTGTGTTCTTTGTTGCCACTATTTTAGCGGTCGGTGCGTGGCTGCGCGAGCCGCGCGTAAGACTCTTATCACGCGCGGACGTCACGCGGGGTGCGCCCCAGCGACAAGACCGCCCAGCGCATCCGGTGGACGTGAGAATTACCGATGCGCCAGGCACACGCTGGTATTCCCGAGAGGCTTGCTTTAGGCTATGGCAAACCAGTCGCCAATGCGCACTCGGGTAAATTAACTACATGAACGGTGGCGAAATTATTGCGCGCGTCTTGCAGAAGCAGGGCGTGAAGTTCTTGTTCACGCTTTGCGGCGGACACATCTCACCCATTTTTGTCGCAGCTCAAAACCTGGGCCTGCGGGTCATTGATACCCGGCATGAAGCGACCGCGGTTTTTGCCGCGGACGTGGTTGCGCGGCTCACCGGCGTTCCGGGTGTGGCCGCCGTTACAGCCGGTCCGGGAGTGACCAACACCATCACCGCAGTACGCAATGCCCGGTTGGCGCAATCTCCGTTGGTGCTCCTGGGCGGAGCAGCCGCGACCCTCTTGAAAGGCCGGGGCGCGTTGCAGGACATTGATCAGATCAGGCTGATGAAGCCGAACGTGAAATGGGCCGCTGCCATCAGGAGCGTCAGAGAGATCATTCCGACTCTCGAAAAGGCATTTGCCATTGCGCAAGAGGGAGTTCCTGGCCCGGTCTTTGTCGAATGCCCCATTGACACTTTATACGATGAGGAACTGGTGCGGAGCTGGTATGGCCGGGATACTCCGCCGAAAACGATCCGGGAGAAAATCGTCCGGTGGTACATTCGAAGACATGCGCGGAACCTTTTTGCGGGTAAAGATTCGCTCGCTTTCGACCGTCCACCGCAGAAAGTCACTTACCCAACCCATTCCCCTGCTCACCTCGCGGAAACCATTTCAAGACTGAAAGCCGCCTCGAAACCCGTCTTGCTGGTCGGGAGCGGCGCGATGATGAACCCGCAGAAGACGGAACAACTCGCGGCGGCGGTTGTGCGGCTTGGCATTCCCGTTTTTCTGGGCGGCCTGGGCCGGGGTTTGCTCGGCAAGGACAGCCACCTCCAAATGCGCCATCACCGTAAGGAAGCCATCAAAGAATCGGATCTGGTCGTGCTGGCGGGCGTGGCGAATGATTTCCGTTTGGATTACGGAAAGCATATCGGCCGCAGACCTTTCATCTCGGTCAATCGCAGCCGGGAAGACTTGACCAGGAATAAAAGGCCGACGCTCGCCGTTCACGCCGACCCGCAGGATTTTTTGATCGCGCTCGCCCAAATATTTCAAGGCGACTATGCGGGCTGGATCAAGACACTGCGCAACCGGGATGCCAGCCGGGAGACGGATATTGATAAACAGGCGAACGCACCCGTGGATCGTGGGATCAACCCAATAGAGCTTTTCCGCGATTTGGAACCTCAGTTGGATGACCGCACGATTCTGGTGGCGGACGGCGGCGATTTCGTGGCCAGCTCGGCCTATATCCTTCATCCCCGCAAACCGCTTTCCTGGCTGGACCCGGGAGTGTTTGGGACGCTCGGCATGGGCGCGGGCTTCGCCCTCGGCGCAAAATTGGTTTTCCCGGACCACGATGTGTGGATTATTTACGGAGACGGCAGCGCGGCTTACAGTTTGATGGAGTATGACACCTTCGTTCGCCACCAACTGCCAATCATTTCCGTGATTGGCAACGACGGCTGCTGGAGTCAAATTGCGCGTGACCAGGTGGAGATCCTCAAGAGCGATTGCGCCATGAATCTCGCCCTGAGCGATTATCAAGACGTCGGAAAAGCATTCGGCGCCTGGGGTGTGCGTGTGGAAAGTTTGGAGACCTTCAACGCGGCGGTGGTGGAAGCGAAACTGCTATCGAGAAAAGGAACGCCCTGCATCATTAACGCGATCATCGGCAAGACCGCTTTTAGGAAAGGTTCTATATCCATGTGACATAGCGCTCTCTGGATACAGAAGGACGGACGCTTGCAGGTTGTAACGAACGGGAAGAGGAAATGATTATGTGGAAGAAAATACTGAAGACCGCGCTTGGTGTCCTGTTGACATTGGTTGTCCTGCTCTGGGCAGTTAAAGCCTATCGAGACGCGCACTATTTCGACAACTACGATCCCGGCGCGCCGCTGAACATTACGGTAAGTGAAACGACCGACGTAAACAAGGCAACGCCGGAAAAAGGCTACACGATCACCAAATTCACCTTCGACGGATACAAAAGCGAGAAGATACCCACATTGATTTCCCTGCCGATGAAACGTGGAGGTAAGAAGCTTCCCGTCGTCGTCTTCCTGCACGGTGTCGGCCAAAACAAGAACTTTCTGAAAGAAATCACCTCTCCCTTCAATCAGGCGGGGTTTGCCTTCGTGTGTTTCGACCAGTACACACAGGGCGAACGGAAACTGGTCGGAAAGAATTCGTTCCTGGCCCGTCTCGAGGCGTTCGCGCAACGTCCCGCCAAAACCATCAATGAAACGCGGCGGCTCATTGATTATCTCTCGATACATCCCGACCTTGATCCAGAGCGCATTTATCTCGTTGGCGCCAGCTACGGTGCCGTCATGGGCACTACCGTCATGGCCAAGGACAAACGCCTGCGAGCAGGGGTTCTGGTGTACGGCGGCGGTGACTTCAGTAAACTGCTGGACTCGTATGCCAATCACCTGGGCGTGGCTGCGGCACTGGGCCTGATTGACGGCAAGAATCTCAATCCGGAGAAGCCTCCTCTGCCCAAACTGACCCTATCCCAAGAGCGTAAAGTGGGCGTCGTTATTGGGTGCCTCAAACCGGTTATGCGATACTTCCTCGGAGTTGCGGATCCGATTCACTACGCCGCTCAGATTTCGCCCAGACCCGTGTACTTCCAGAACGGCAAGTATGACGTCCTGGTGCCCGCTTCGGCAGGCAAGGCGTTGCAGGATGCCGCCCAGGAACCCAAAAAGATCACCTGGTACGAGTCGGATCACGTGGGGATAGACCTGGAGCACACCAAACGGGTATTGGAAGACGGACTAAAATGGCTTCTCGAACAGGACGATCCCTTCCGCGCACCGGAAGAGAAAGCAACAAACCTCCCGCCGTTCGAGATCAATAAGACCTGATGCCCATGAGCCGCAATCGAGGTGGAAATCGGCCAACCTTGACCATTGTCTCCAACCTTAACTGCCTCACGCCCCGCGAGGAGGAATTGTTCGGGCTGGGCGGCAAAGGGCAACTCGTTGGGCGGTGAGCGACGAGGGAGGTTTTTGGCGAGCACGGCATCCCTTCAAAATGACAGCCGCTGTGCGAGCCATAAAACCGACCGAAGTCGGGGGTGGAACGAAGTAAGCCAAGCGCAATGAAATCATTGCGAACACACGCGCTTTTCGAACGGGTGACTATCCCCACTGGGGGACGGGTGTGGGGATACCCTGGACGCCGGGATTCTCATCAAAGAAAGTTCGAGCCTTCGTCAGGGAGCACCACCATCTTGAAGATCAAGGGGAAGCGCGCCGCAACCTTTCGCTTTATTCTGACTGAACCGCTTTTTATTTGCCGGGGAAGCGCGTTCAACTACGATGCCGCTCGAAATAGAAAGTAAATCAAACCATGAAAGCTCTCAACCGCAGATCATTTCTTAAACGAACAGGTGCCATGGCCGGTGGTGTCATCGCCGCGCCGTATTTCATTCCCGCCCGCGCCTTGGGCCGCGATGGCGCGGTGGCGCCGAGCGAGCGAATCGTGCTGGGCGCCATCGGCATCGGCAGCCGCGGTGGCTATGTGCTGGGGTGCTTCCTTCCTGAGCCGGGCGTGCAGTTCGTCGCCATCTGCGACGTGAAGGATCATCGCCGGCTCACGATCAAGAGAAAGGCCGATGACCTCTACGGCAACAATGACTGCGCGATGTATCGCGACATGCGCGAATTGCTCGCACGCCCGGACATTGACGCAGTGCTGATTGCCACCGGCCCGAACTGGCACGCCACGGCTTCCATCCTGGCGGCCAACGCCGGCAAGGATGTTTACTGCGAGAAACCTTGCACGAAAAACATCGCGCAGAGCCTCGCTCTTGCCGAAACGTTCCGACGGACGGGCCGTGTCTTTCAAGCCGGCACGCAGCGCCGCAGCCTGCCGAACTTTGCACTCGCTGCCGAATTGGCCCAACGCGGCAAGCTCGGCAAACTCCACACGCTCCACGCGCAACCCGCTGGCTTGGCCACGATGATGAGCGGCTGGCTTCCGGCCGAGGAAGCGCCGGACAAGGAGAAGGTGGATTGGGATATGTATCTCGGCCCTGCTTCATGGAGGCCTTTCAACAAGAAACTCCTCGACGGGTTCAATTTTGAAAAAGGCGGGGGCTTCATGGGCGCGTTCGGCGGTGGCGGCTGCCTCGAATGGGGCTCGCATTGCGTGGACCTTTGCCAGTGGGCCAACAGCGCCGACAACACCGCCGCGGTGGAATACTGGCCGGAGGGCAAGGAACTGCACGCGCGCTACGCCAACGGCGTCAAGCTGGTCCTGCGCGACACTGGCTGGCTCCCGCTCGGCTCGTGCCCCGTGCGCTACGAAGGCGAAACCGGTTGGGTGGAAACCGCCGATAACGGCGAGATGGCGGCCAGCCCGGCCGGGCTGATTTCCGGCCCGCGGCCCCGCATCGGCGGCTATCCGGCAAACTTCCACGTCCGCGACTTCCTCAAGTGCGTGCGGACGCGCGGCCGGACGCGCGCGAACGCCGACGCCGCCTGCTGGGCACACATCACCTGCCATGCCGCCAACATCGCCTTGTTCTTAAACCGCAAGGTCAAGTTCGATCCGGTAAAATGCGAATTCATCGGCGACGAGGAAGCCAACCGCCTGCGTTCGGAAGCGCTCCGCGAACCGTGGAGGGTTTAAGTCAAGCCTCCTCAAAGAAACCATCTGACCACAAGAGGGAATATGAAAAACACGCTTCAACGATTCGCATGGGTTTTGGCTCTTACCGCGCTCACGACCGCCGCAATGGCTGCCGACGGCTCGACCTCCGCAGAGAAAGCACACCAGGCACTCGGCGTCCTCCAATCCGGCGCGCCGCCGGAGGAGAAGGCGCTCGCCTGCAAACGCCTCGCCATTTACGGCACACCGGAGGCGGTTCCGGCGCTTGCGTCGTTGTTGGCCGACGAACACCTCGCTTCCTGGGCCCGCATCGCGCTCGAAGCGATTCCCGGTCCCGCCGCGGACGATGCGTTGCGGGCTGCGCTGGGCAAACTGCACGGCAAGTTGCTCGTGGGCGTCATCAACTCGATCGGCGTGCGCCGCGATGCCAAGGCAGCGAAAGTTCTCGCGGCGAAATTGAAAGACGCCGACACCGAAGTCGCTTCTGCCGCAGCCATTGCTCTGGGTCGCATCGGCGGCGACAAGGCCGTCAAAGCTTTGCAGCCGTTGCTTGCCAAGGCTCCGGCCGGGACTCGCTCCGCGGCGGCGCAAGGTTGCATCCTGTGTGCGGAACGGTTTCTTGCCGAAGGAAAATCCGCGAAGGCCGCCAAGCTGTATGACCTTGTGCGCAAGGCGGACGTGCCCAAGCAACGGATGCTCGAAGCCACGCGCGGCACAATCCTCGCCCGGCAGTCCGACGGCATTCCGCTCTTGCTTGAGACACTGCGCTCGCCGGACAAGGCGATTTTTGGCATCGGCCTGCGCACGGCCCGCGAGCTGCCCGGACGCGCCGTGACCGACGCGCTCGCAGCCGAGTTGGGCAAGGCCAATCCCGACCGCCAAGGTCCATTGCTGATGGCGTTGGCGGATCGCGATGACACCTCGGTGCTGCCGGTAATCCTGGCGAAGGCCCGAAACGGATCGAAGAATCTGCGGATGGTCGCCATTGATGTGCTGGTGCGCCTGGGCAATCCCGCCGGCGTGCCGGTACTCCTCGACACGCTGGCCGAAAGCGATGCGGAATTGGCGCAAGCCGCCAAGGCTGCTCTCGCTGGCTGGACCGGGAACGAAGCCGATCAGCAACTGGCCGCGCGCCTGTCGCAAGCTCCCGCGAACACGCGCCGCGCACTGGTCGAGTTGGCCGGCCAGCGCCACGTCACCGCTGCGTTGCCAGAGTTGATCAAGGCCGCCAACGATGCGGACGCCGCAGTCCGCGCGGCAGGCATCAAGGCGTTGGGCGAAACCGCCGACGTCGCCGACTTGGGTGCGTTGACCGATCTGCTGGCGAAGGCGAAATCCGCCGACGAAATTTCCGCTGTGCAAGAGGCGCTGGAATCCGCCTGCGCGCGCATCCCTGACAGGAACGCTTGCGCCGACAAGTTGCTCGCCAGCCTGTCGTCCAGCGCCACGCCCGCCAAGTGTGCGCTCCTCCGCGTCCTTGTCATCGTTGGCACCGCGCCCGCCCTCGATGCTGTGCGCTCCGCCGTCGCCAGTCAGGAGGCCACGGTGCAGGACGCAGCCGTCCGTGTCCTTGCCGATTGGCCCGAAGCGGCCGCGCTGCCCTCACTGCTGGACGTGTTTCGCGTCACGCAAGACGACTCACATCGCTTCCTCGCGCTGCGCGGTTGCGTGCGCCTGCTCGATCTGAGCAACCAGCCCGTCCAGGAAAAGGTCAAAACCTACGGCGAACTGATGGCCCGCACCCAACGCGGTGATGACCGCAAAGTGCTTCTCTCCGGCCTGGCCAACGTTGCCGACCCGGGCGCGCTCAAGCTCGTCGAACCGCTCCTCGACGACGCCGAGGTCAAGGCCGAGGCGAAGCTGGCCGCGGATAAAATCTCCGCCGCCATCAAAAAGTCCGCTCCAGCGGCGCCCAACGCCGCACCCTAAGCGGCACCTGATGGCAGCCGTTTTGAAGGTGATTCGGCAGGCGGTGTTCTTACTCCGCAGGGGGTAAGGCCGCGTTCTTTACTGCCGGAAAAACAGCCACCACACCAGCAGCAGCGTGGGCAGCATGTAGGGCAGCGTGTATTTGAAAATGAAACCGAGGAAACCCGGCGCGTGGACCTTCTGCTGGTCGGCGATGGACTTGACCATGAAATTTGGACCGTTGCCGATGTAGGTGTTCGCGCCGAAAAACACCGCGCCGACGCTGATGGCGAGGATATATTTGTTGAACGCCGCGTTGCCGACCAGGAAGGCGATTTCGATGTGGTCCGTGTCCACCGCCCCGCGGGCCAGCGCGCTGGCGTGGTAGGTTTGCAGCGCGCCAATCGTCTGGCGGACCGGCTCCGCGTTTGGGCCGGTGACGGAAGCGAGATCGGGGACGCCGGTCTGAATCAATTGTTGCACCTGTTGCACCACGTCGCCGTTGACGCACGATCCGAAGATGACTTTCAGGAAGCTCAGGTACGTGGGCACGTTGTCCAACACACTCGAAAGCATGCCGCTGCCCCAGTAGAAAAACGCCGGGGATGGATGGCCCATTGCCCCGGATTTTACTTCCAGCCAGTCGAGTGCGGGCATCATCGTGGCGAAAATGCCGATGAAGAGGATGGCTACCTCCCGTATCGGGTGAAAGTTGAAGTGGTTCGCTTCATGCACCGGTTTGCGCGTCGTGAAGAAAGAACCCAGCGCCGCGGCGAGCATCAAGCCTTCCCGCAGAAAGACCGGTCGTTCGATGAACACGGCCACGAGGATCACCGCCAGGAAGAAAAGATTTGGCAGCCCGTCAATGCGCCAGCGTTCGTGGGCCGTTTCCATTTCCCGGACTGGTCTTGGCGCACGGCGAAAATTTAGACTGTCCACCACAAAGAACATCGCCAGCAACGTCCCGACGCCCACGGCCCACATCGGCCAGCAATGCTGCGCCACCCACCAGAACGGCACGCCTTTGAGGTAGCCCATGAACAATGGCGGGTCGCCGATGGGCGTCAGGCAACCGCCCACGTTCGACACGAGAAAAATGAAAAAAGCGATGTGATGTCCGGTGACCCGGTATTTGTTCATCCGGATCCATGGACGAATCAGCAACACGGAAGCGCCGGTGGTGCCGAGCAAATTGGCGAGCACAGCGCCGAGGAACAGAAACACGACGTTGGCGAGCGGCGTCGCTTCACCCTTCACGCCGATGTGGATGCCGCCCGATACGACGAACAATGAGCCGATGAGCGCGATGAAGCTCACGTATTCCTGCGCCGTGT
>CAYIOH010000137.1:0-8730 GCA_964364975.1 uncultured Bifidobacteriaceae bacterium | reverse complement strand
GCACGCAGATTCACGCGGGCAACAATTACCGGCGCGTGGTCGAGTTGGTGCAGAGCGGCGCCGTCGGCGAAATCCGCGAAGTCCACGTCTGGGTGGGCGCAAGTTACGGTGGCAAGGATCGGCCCAAGGACACGCCGCCCGTTCCGGCGGGTTTGCATTACGATTTGTGGCTGGGTCCGGTCGCGTATCGGCCTTACAGCCCGGAGTATGTGCCGTTCAGTTGGCGGAACTGGTGGGCGTTCGGCGGCGGCGCGCTCGCGGACTTCGGTTGTCACTTCATGGACCTGCCGCACTGGGCGTTGGGATCGCGCACGCCGTCGAGCGCGGAAGTCGTGGACGGTCCGCCCGCTCATCCCGAATCCCCGCCGCCGTGGCTGATTGTGCGCTACGAATATTCGCCGGGCGAAGGGCAAAAGATTTCCGCGCCGGTGCGCCTCACCTGGTATCACGGCGGCAAGCAACCGTCATTGCTCACGCCCGAACTCGCGGAAAAGTGGAAGGGCGGCGTGCTCTTTGTCGGCAGCAAAGGCTGGCTGCTTTCCGACTACAACCGGCACGTGCTGTTGCCGGAAACGGACTTTGCCGGGTTTGTTCCGCCGCAACCATTCATTGCCAATTCCATCGGGCATCACAAAGAATGGATTCAGGCGTGCAAAACCGGCGGGCCGACGACGTGCAATTTCGATTACTCCGGCGCGCTCACCGAAGCCGCGTTGCTGGGCAACGTCGCGTATCGCGCGGGTTGTAGAATCGAATGGGATTCCAAGAATTTGCGCGCAAAGAATTGCCCGGCGGCGGACGAATTTATCCACCATCATTACCGTCGGGGATGGAACATTTGACTCGCGGGCGGCGCTAACAGGCCTCGCTCAAGTCCGCGAGCATTTGCCCCGGTTTCGTCCGGCGTGCCCGTCGCAGTCCATCACGGTGGGAAAACACACCGGGTGAACAAAGCGGCACATTTGCGGACTGGAATTCCCGACGCGCCGCCGGTAATCTGCTGCCCAAGAAACCGAAGCCCGGTTACGAAAGAATCGCCCATGTCTGACGCGAGCCAATCCGAAGCCCAACCCCACGCCGGCGACGAATTCGAGCGCGAGCCTGTGCCGGAGAAAGCGCAGAAAGGCGCGTCCGCTTTTTGGGGCATGTACGCCGGCGAACACACCGCCGGCACGGAATTCATGATCGGGCCGCTGTTCGTCGCGTGGGGCGCGAGCGCGTTCGATCTGATCTTCGGCCTGCTGCTCGGCAACTTGATGGCGGTGCTCACCTGGCGTTTCCTCACCGCCGAGATCGCCACTCAGAAACGACTGACGCTTTATTTCCAACTGGAGAAGATCACCGGGCGCAACCTCGTCACACTCTACAATCTGTTCAACGGCGTCCTGTTCTGTTTCCTGGCCGGGGCGATGGTCACGGTGTCAGCCACGGCCATCGGCGTGCCGTTTGGGGACAACATCAAGATGCCGTCGTTCAGCGACACCATGCCCACGGGTGTCGTGTGGTGCGTCACCTGCCTGGCCATCGGCGCGGCGATGACGTTCGTGGCGGTGCGCGGCTATGGTTTCGTGGCGCGCGTCGGCCATCTTTCGGCGCCTTGGATGTTTCTCGTGTTCCTAGCCTGCGGTGTCGTCATGTTCGGCAAGCTTGGGACGGCCAACCTTTTTGAGCTGATCAAGCCGCCGCAGAACGGCGCGTCGAGGATCGGCTTCTGGGGTGTGGTGGCGTTCTCCTGGTTCTGCAACTCTGCGATGCATCTCGGCATGTCCGATCTCTCGATCTTTCGGTTCGCCCGCAAGTCGAAGT
Organism: uncultured Bifidobacteriaceae bacterium; assembly: GCA_964364975.1. Classification (GTDB taxonomy): domain Bacteria; phylum Verrucomicrobiota; class Verrucomicrobiia; order Limisphaerales; family JADLHS01; genus JALOTT01. The sequence goes on along the minus strand of CAYIOH010000137.1, from coordinate 6,924 downwards.
ATGGCTGGGCCTCCGCCGCCGGCATGTTCCTTGGGCATTACGTCGCGTGGATTTGCGCCGCGCTGCTGCTCGTCTATTGGGTGCGCGAACGCGGGGCGAATCCGGCGCAGGGCGTGGCCCCCGGCCCGATGGTTTGGGACGCGGTCGGGTGGGCGGGCTTGATCTGCGTGGTAATTGCGGGTTGGACCACGGCCAACCCCACGATCTACCGCGCCGGCCTCGCGTTCCAAGGCATGTTCCCGAAGATGGCCCGCCGGACCGGCACGATCCTGGCCGGCTTGGTTTGCACCGTCGCGAGCGTGTTCCCGGCGTTCGCCATGAAGCTGCTGGATTTCGTCGGCATCTACGGCACCATCCTCGCCCCCATCGGTGCGGTCATCGTGGTGGATCATTTCCTGGCGAAACGCGCCGGCATCGCCAGCGAACCCGCCGCGCACAGCGGTAGTTCGTTCAATCTCGCGGTGTTCCTGGCCTGGCTGATCCCGGTCGCGGTCGGTCTCTGGTTCTACCAGGCCCGGGGCATCGCGCCGTTCTTCCTGCCGCTGCCGTGCTGGCTTGCCTGCGGCGTGCTCTACATCTTGTTCTCGAAACTGCGGCAGCCGCGCGCCGTTGAACCTTGAACCCTTCGCGCCATGACACCTGTTGCCAAAATCCTCGGATTGCTCGCCCTCGCCGGCACTATTCTGCCGCCGGTGTTGTTCCTGTTCAAAGTCATGGGCGAAGGCCCGATGAAGCTCATCATGCTTCTGTCCACCGTGGTCTGGTTCGCCACCGCGCCACTTTGGATGAAGGGTGGCGACAAATGAACCGCCCGGCATCGCGATTTATACATTGCCGGCAGCTCAGTCAGCGATTGCCGCGCCTGGGCTTCGCGGCAGGCGAATTCGTGTTTCCATTCAGCGTGTAGCCGGTCTGCGGGTTCGTGCCTGCTTTGGTCATGCCCTTGCGGGCGGCGAGTTCCGATGGTTCGAGCACACAGCCTTGATCGTGCGTCTCCGCAATCCAACTTTCCAGCGCGGCGCGCAGACGTATCAGCACGCTTTCATACCGCGGCGATTGAGCGAGGTTGTGAATCTCATGCGGATCGCCCTGAAGGTCGTATAGCTCCTCATCCGGCATTGTGGGCGCGCAGTAAAATTCCTGCGCGGGCGTCAACTTTCCCTCCGCGTGCAACTTCGGCAGCAGCCCCCAGACAGGATACGCGCGCGCCTTGTATTCGTTCGGTTGGAGGAACGGACGTTCCGGGGTGAAGTTGCGGATGTAGCGATAGCGCGAGTCGCGTACGGTGCGGAAGCGGAAGACGGTTTCATCGCAACGATCGCGCGCACCGAAAACGTACGTTCGCGGCTTGTCTGCCCGCTCGCCGAGAAAAATCCTGCCCTCCATCTTCGTGGGCTTTTTTGCGCCGGCGATGTCGAGCATCGTGGGCGCGAGGTCAATTGCTTCGAGGAGGCGGCTGTCCACCGTGCCGGGTTGGAAATGGGCCGGCGCCGGAAAATTCCTGGGCCAGCGGATGATCATTGGCACGAGCAAGCCTTCGTCGTAACAAAACTGTTTGCCTCGGAAGTGGGCCTGTCCGTTGTCGCCAAAGAACACAACCACCGTGTTGTCCGCCAAACCGTCCGCTTCCAATTGCTTCAGTACCAGGCCGACCTTGCGGTCCAGTTCTGTCGCAGCGTCCAGATACTTCGCCCAGTCCTCGCGCGCAATCGGATGGTCGGGTGTCCACGGCGGGATTTCGACTTTTGCCGGATCGGCGCGCTTCGGCGCGTGGAAGGCGCGGTGGGTTTCCTGGAAGTTGATTTGCGCGTAGAACGGCTGGTGCGATTTCAAGTCATCCCAGCGGGCCGAGTCGAAGGGTTTGCCGTGGTAGGTGAAATTCCAGTCCGTCTTGCCCGTTCCCTTGAAGCCGAACTTCGGTGGCAGTTCGCGGAGGTTCGCGGTGAAATAACCCGCGTCGCGCATCCAGTCTGTCAGCACGCGCACGCCTCTCGGGAGTTTGTAGCCGTCATCGCGATGTGACCGGTGGTTGTGCGCGCCGATGGTTGTCTGATACATGCCGGTCATGAACGCCGAGCGGCTGGGCGAACAAACCGGTGCGGTCGTGAAGAAACGGGTGTAACGCACCCCTTGCTCCGCGAGTTGATCGAGATTTGGCGTCCAAACCTCCCTTGTCCCGTAACAGCCAAGGTGCTGGCCGAAGTCCTCGGCGATCAGCCAGAGAATATTCGGGCGCGCAGGTTTGGGTGGGTCGGGGGCCGCACCCAACGGACATCCCAGATAAAAGCCTGCAGCGATGAGAACGCCGAAGGTCGTCTTCTTCATGCTGCGGACTATTCTGCAGCACGGTTCTTTGGGGAGCAATCTCCGGCACGTAACATTTTCGAGCCCGCCTTCCCATAGAATTGAGTGAATTCGGGACTCTCGTTGGACTGATGCCAATTCCTTGCGAAAAACAGCAATTGCCGAAGGACGCGCGTCAACGCGTCCCTGCTTGGTTTGGTAGGCTGTGCTTGCTGCCGCGCCGCCAGTTCCACCGGGTTAAAGCAGTCGCGGCTGAGCTGGTGTGCCGATCCCGGTCAGTTCACCCTGCGCATCCGGCGGCCAGGGAATTGGCTCGTAATCCGAAAAAACGCGCCGCAACTGTGCGACGTGAAAAGCCGCGGGCACGCCGCCATTGCGCTGGGCATCTTCCAAAACCGCGTGGGCAGCTTCGAGGAGGTCGCCATTCGATTCATCCACCATTTCCGCCAGCTCTTGAATTGCGTCGCGCCGGGTCAGACCGTAGTCAACATGGTCGAAAATTTCTTCCGCCAGGCTCAGGGCTTTTTCGGAAGGCTGTTTCATCGCTCACGCGGAGTTAAAGTTTTTTCAGGCTGAATGTCCAACGAATCTCGCCAATTGGCCTGTTCGTCAACTAAAAAATGGCATGACGCGCCTGCGCAAAAAAGCATTTGAGAAAACGCGTCCGCGCCCGTAAGCTGCGGCCCACAGTGCGCGAGTAGCTCAATTGGATAGAGCGTCGGCCTCCGGAGCCGAAGGTTGTGGGTTCGACCCCCGCCTCGCGTACCATTTTGTTTTGACGACGGCGGCGGAAAGAGAGAATAGATTCCTTATGAAATCCAAGACGATCCAGTGGAGCCATTTTACCCCGGTGTTGCTCGCGGGCGGAATTCTTTTCGTTGCCGGATGCAACAGCAAGGACGCGGAACTGGCCGCCCAACGCCAGAAAGAATTGGAGGCGGTGCGCGCGGAACTGGAGCAAACCAAAACATCCGCCGCCGCGCAGGAAGCCGAGTTGACCCGGCTGCGCAAGGACACCCTGGAATTGCTGCGGCTGCGCAATGAAGTCCGCCAGTTGCGCGACGACAAGAAACAACTCTCCCAGCAGACGCAAACCGCGCAAACCCAGGCCCAGCAGGCCCAGGCCCAGGCGCAGGCCATTCAGTCACAGGCCCAGCAGGCGGCGCAGGCGTTGGCGGCGCAACAACAAGCATTGGCAGCCCGATACGGAACCCAAGCGACCCCCGAACAGCAGGCCAACGCTTGTCTCAACAACCTCCGCCAAATTGACGGAGCCAAGCAGCAATGGGCGTTGGAGAACAAGAAAGACGTAAACGCCATTCCGACCGCGAAGGAGCTTGCGGCCTATTTGAAAGACGGGGTCATTCCGAAGTGTCTGGCGGGCGGAACTTACACGCTCAACCCGGTTGGAACCGTCCCCGCCTGCACGATCCCCGGTCACGCGCTGCCACAGTAACTTCGGCGTCAAACAGAAGAGGGACGGCTTGCGCCGCCCCTCGTTGAAAAGTCTGTGGAAGATTGAAATTACTGCAAATTCGTGTCCCCGCCGCGCTTCTTGCCACCAGGCCGGCCCTGCGGACGCATTTTTTCCCACTTCTCGAATTGCTCGGGCTTGAGGATTTCTTTCATCTTCTTGGTCATCTCCTCGCGCAGGGCCTTGCCCTTTTCGCGCCGCTGATCCTGTGGGAGGTCGCGCAGCCCACGCATTTTCTCGCCCTGCTCCTTCATGGCGGCTTCGACTTTGGTTTTTTGGTCGGTCGTGAGCTTGAGGTCTTCAGCCATCTTGTTGAGGTGTTCCTTCATTCCCGCGCCGCCGGGACGGCCTGCGTGTTTCTTTGCGTCTTGACCTGCATTGGCGTCCTGAGCGCGCAACGCCGGGCTGTAAGCGAGCATGACGCCCGCCACCAACGCCGCCACTAAACTAATCTTGCTTGCTTTCATAATTCGTTTCGTCGGTTTCGTTTTTGTTTGTTTTCTATTGGCCGCGTGTCTGGCGCGGCGTTACACGATGTGAGACGACGGGGAAGGGAAATGGTTACAAGCCCTGGAGGATTCTTCCGCTAGAAACCGGCCTAAAACGCGGGTTTTGGCAAACACCCCGCCGTTCACGCGGCGGGAATTGCCGCCGTCACCGCGTCTTCACTCACCGCCGGAAACGACGCCATCTTGTAAACCTCGATGCGGTCAATGCGGTGGCGATGTCGCGCGCCGTGGACTTCGAATTCCACCTCATCGCCGACCTTGCGGTTGAGCAGGGCCTGGCCCACCGGCGTGAGGTAGCTGATGATGCCCTTGTCGGCGTCGAAATCCCACGCGCCGAGGATTGCGAAGTGTTCGCTCAGGCCGGAATCCAGGTCGGTGGCCTGCACGACCGTGCCGATGCTGACGATGTCGGTGCGAGGATTGGCGAAGTCCGTGCCGCGCGCCCGGACGAGTTGGGTTTCCATTTCCGCCTTCTGACGCATGAGTTGCTTCTGCATTTCCTTGGCGGCCTTGAACTCGTGGTTTTCGCTGAGGTCGCCGTAGCTGCGGGCGATGGCGATTTCCTTGGAGTTGGCCGGGATCTTTTTGTCCACCAATTCGCGGTATTCGTTGTTCCGGCGCTGAAGGCTTTCCCACGAGACAATGAGCACAGCCTCCTGCCGGGTCTGCTCGCCGGTGACGAGCGATTGCACGGCGGGATGGCTCTTCACGAGGCGCGCGAGCAGCGAGCGCTTGTCCATGTCGTCGAACACGGACGACAGCCGCAGCGCGCGGGTGAGGTCTTTGATGACTTCCAGATCGGCGGCGGCGGTCAAATCGGCCAGTAAATTCGGGTCGTCAAGCACAAACTCGCGGAGCCGGGTGGCGCGGCGTTCGTTGAACTGGTCACGCTCCATCGCCGTGAGCATGGCGCGGAAAACCTCCGGTCCGAGAATGTCGGCGAACGCCTCGTCGCGGTCCTTGGCGAGCCAGAGCAGCAGTTCGCTGCTCGCTGTGTGCTGACTGATGAGGCGGGTGAGTGTTTCCTTGACCTCGTTGAACTTGCCTTCCTGGATCAGCAGCCCGGCGAACTCGCGGCACAATTTCGCGGAAACCAGATTCATCGAGCCGCGGACGATTTCGTGCCAGCGCTCCGGATTCGCGGCCTTGAATGATTCCAACGCCCGACGATGCTTGACCGCTGGCAATTGGTCCATCAGCACGCCGAACTTCGTGTCCTGCGCCCAGATTTGAGCGACCGTCACTTCGCTCACGCCGGGCGCAAGTCCGGCCGTGGCACGCAAATCGTCCCGCGCAAACACGCCTTCGAGCGCCACGGCGGGTTGCGTGCGCAAATACGAGGTGATTTCAGCGTTCAATGCAGCGATGACTTCGTTGGCCGCAGCCGCTTTGTCCGTAAGGTCATGAGCGTTCCGAAAAATTTCAGTGGCCACCGTCACGCGCGCCTTGAGTCCCTTGGCCGCGCGAAATTCAGCCAGCAGCCGGTTTTGCAGTGACACTTCCTGCACTTGATACACCACCGGATCGGTTTTCTTGATCGGCACCTGGAAGTGGCCATCCTTTTTCATCTCGCGCTTGGCGGCTTCCAGCCATTTCTTCCAATCATCGCGGATGACATCCGGCACGAGTACCTGCTGAATCTGGTCCACGGTCGCCTTGCCGCCGTAACTGTTGAGCACAACCTTGATGAGATCGAGATGATTCAACGCGGCCATCTGGCGCAGGCCTTCAAGGTCGGCGGCCTTGCGCGCGAGGATGTGGTCTTTGGGAATGGGCTTGAGCGATTCGGCAGCGAACGCCAGGTCCATCGTGTGGCCCGGCTTGTTCGGAAAATCAATCGTGAACCGGGCGAAAACCGTGTCCACCGTCTTGATGCGCCCGAACCCCCAACTCCGGTGCATGCAGAAACCGCTATTCGTCAATTGCAGCAGCGGCTCGATGTGCCGGCCTTCGATTTTGCCGGCCAGCGCCATTTTTTCAAATTCTTCTCTCATAAAGATCGTTCGTCCTCGCATCGCCCCGAAATATCCCCATCATTAAACCCGTTGCACGGACAAAAACCAAGAGAAATTGCGGTGCAAATTTTGCAGCGGCGGCGCGGCGGCGATGAATTCATCGAAAGCCTGTTGGAACGCGCGCTGGCCGGGGCGAACCTCTCCGCCGCCGACCGCGGCCTGTGCCGGGAACTGGTCTATGGCGTCGTGCGCTGGCGGGCCACGCTCGACTGGCTCATCACGCGCAAAACTCAAGGTCGGACGCAGAAAGAAGCGTTGCAGGATTTGCTGCGGCTCGGCCTCTACCAGATTTTTTGGCTCGACCGGATTCCCGACCACGCCGCTGTGCATGAAACTGTGGAGATTGCGAAGCGCCGCGGTTTCGGCGCGCAAGCCGGATTCATCAACGCAGTGTTACGCGGCTACCTCCGCGAGCACGATGAAACCAAAAAGATTCTCGCCGACCTGAAAATTTCTCAGCCTGCTCTCGGCTGGTCGCATCCCGAATGGCTCGTGGCGCGGTGGCAGAAAAGATGGGGTGAGGAACGCAAACGCCAGTTACTTGAATGGAACAACACCCCGCCAAAGACTTTTGCCCGCGTCAACACGCTGAAATTCGGTTCTGGTAGGGCGCGTCACTCCG
>CAYIOH010000136.1:0-8890 GCA_964364975.1 uncultured Bifidobacteriaceae bacterium | reverse complement strand
TCATCGGAGCGCGGCGTTCACGCCGCTTCACCGTCCGCGATTCCACCTGTTGAGAAAAACCAAGAAGCCACCGCGAATCCACGACGAAGCGGGCTAAAGCCCGCGCTCCTTGATCCTGTTGACGACTGGCTTTGCATGGTGGCGCTCAACCGGCTCACCGGTCACTCGCCGGGATTTTTTTCCGTTTACACGTTGCCGCCGAACCAGGCGGTGTCCGTGCAGTCTCAGCGCAAGATCAATGAGAAGCGAAAGCAAACCCCGCTTCGCCGCGATGTCGCAAAACTCATTCTTAAGAAATCAAAGCAACTCCTCGGCGACGTTTCGCCTGCCGTTCGCACCATGCTCGCGCACGTCGCCGACGGCGCGCGATTCATCAATTCGCCCGCTGATTCCACGCGCGAACTTCCAGCCAACTCCGTCTCGCTCGTCGTCACCTCGCCGCCGTTTCTCGACGTGGTGCAATATGCCGACGACAACTGGCTGCGTTGTTGGTTTCTTGGCATTGACCCGAAATCCGTGAGGCTAACCGTGCCGAAGAAACTCGCCGACTGGGCCGCTGCCGTGACGAAAGTTTTCCACGAACTTCATCGCATTCTGAAACCCGGCGGCCACGTCGCGTTTGAGGTGGGCGAAGTTCATGGTGGCAAGACGAAGCTTGAAGAAACCGTTTTGCCCTGCGGCGTCGCGGCGGGCCTCGATCCCGTGCTAGTCCTCATCAACGATCAGAAGTTCACCAAGACTGCCAACTGCTGGGGCGTGGACAACATGGCCAAGGGCACAAACACCAACCGCGTTGTCTTGTTCAAGAAGCCATGATCGCGAAGCGGAAAAGTTGGAGTCCACGCTTTAGCGTGTCCGCTGCCGGGGACAACCTGAAGGCTGAACTCCAACTCGTTGGCGCGCTCGGCTTCCTGGTTTTTTGCGTCGTTACCGCATCGGTTGCGGGTTCCACCAACTCCCCCTCCCTCGCAACGCTCACCGAACTCACGAAGCCCGCGAAGAAAATTCCGTTCAAAGACGTGATCCTCGCCACCACGCAGCATCGCATCCTCGACTTCGACACGAACAATCCCGCGCACGTCGCGTTGCGGAAGAAAATCCTGCAAGCCGCCACGTTGGCTGGTGAACGTGCGGGGACGAACGGTTTGGCAGCAACTCGCGCCAACGAGGCCGGCAACCACCTTGAACCCTTCGTGCGCGCCGCGCTGCGTGAAGCCGGCATGGCCGCCCGCGTCCCGGTAAACACCGCCGGCGATGCGCAAGCTACCGGTTATCCCGACATCGAGATTTCCGGCGACCCACCGTGCTATTTGGAGTTGAAGACTTACAACGCAACCACAGCGAACACCACGCAACGTTCGTTTTACTACTCGCCTTCCGCCCATTCCAAAGTCACGCGTGACGCGTTGCATTTCCTGCTGGCCTACGAACTGGCAAAATCCGACCGCGGTGGTAAGACCGTGTTCATCCCTGTTCATTGGAAGCTCATCACACTTGAAAACCTCCAGGTGGATTTGAAGTTCGAGTTCAATCAAAGCAATCGCGGCCTTTACGGCAGCGGCGCCGCCAAAGCGTTACTTGATGAAAGCGAGATCAAGTAGCGTCGCATCAAGATCAAGACCGCCAACCAAGTTGAATGATCTTTGCCGTCCGGCGATCTTGAACGCGAAGCGTCGGGACTGCGGGCGGCTTTAGCGCCGCTTTCCCCGTCTGTCAGACTGGAAGGTGCGCCCCCAAAGCGGTGCTGAAGACACACGCAGTCCAGACGCTTCGCGCCACACACGCCATCCCCGGCTTCACTGGCTACTTTCCATTCCAACGTTCCAGTAACGATTCGGGGCGTCAGCCCGGCAACAAACACTCGCCCCAAAGTCGCCATCGCCGTAAGATGTTCCCGTCCGCATGAGCGCACCGTACGAAGAAATATTTGACGGCGACGTCACTCCGCGCAAATCCCCCGGCCCGCGGCACGAACTGATTTGCTCCCGGCTTCATGGCATCATGACCGCCGGCGTGGCCAACCTCGCCAGCACGCGGTTGCTGCCAGCCCGCACGCAGGTGCGCGTCGCCACAAGCACGCTGCTTTGCCCCGACCTCGCGCTGGTGACCGTGGCGACGGACAGGCTTTGGCTCGCCATCGAAATCGTCAGTCCCGACGACCACCGCAACGACACCGTCGTGAAAAAGCAGATTTACGAGGAAATCAAACTGCCACGTCTGTGGATGGTTGACCCGCGCTATGACAACATCGAGGTCTATCACGCCACGGAATATGGACTGAAGCTCATCGGCATTCTCGCCGGGCGCGAAGTGCTCACCGAAAAGTTGCTCCCGGAATTCCAGCTTACCGTCGCCGAGTTGTTCGCGACGCAACAACCGGGTAAACTGGGTAATTATGGCAGTTGAAACCGCTATAGCTTGGAAACTTCCCATCCAACTTGTCGTTCAATTTTTACTGGCACTCGCAGGCCTGCCTTTTCTATGAGCAATCTTTCTGTCGTTCCGTTGTCACGCCGTGGCGCGCACATCCGTCGCTTCCTGCGCGTGAGCTATCACATTTACCAGGACGACCCCCACTGGGTTGCGCCGCTGCTGGGCGACCTCAAGAAGGTGTTCTCGGACGCGAACCCTCTGTTTGAGCACGCGGAGATGCAATTGTGGGTGGCCGCGCAAAACGGACGCGACGTCGGACGGATCGCCGGCATCGTGGATCGGAACTTCAACACGTACCAGAAGGATAACGCGGCGTTCTTTGGCTTCTTCGAGTGCATCAATGATCACGCCGTCGCTCACGCACTCATGGAGGCGGTTGTAGGTTGGGCACGAAGCAAGGGGCTTAAAAAAATTCTTGGGCCGCTTAATCCCACGACCAACGAAGAAGGCGGTTTGCTCGTGCACGGGTTTGATACTTCGCCGGTGTTCATGATGACCTACAACCCACCCTACTACGCAGACTTGGTGGCCGGCGAAGGGTTCACAAAGGCGAAAGACCTCCTTGCATATTTCTTTGATCTCGCCAACACGCCCATGGGACGGTTCGAGCGTATCGCGGCCAAGTTCAAAAAATGCGAGCCGGACATCTCCATCGTTCCAATCCGGCGGCGGAACCTGGCGAAAACCCTGGAGAAGGTGAAGGCGGTTTACAACGAGGCGTGGCAGAACAACTGGGGCTTTGTGCCGATGACCGACGCCGAAGTCAACTTCATGGCCGGCCGCCTGAAACCGCTGCTGACGGAAGGCCTCGCCTACGTGGCTGAGACACCGCAGGAGCCGGTGGGATTTCTTCTGGCGATGCCGGACTTCAATCAGGCCTTCAAACCGCTCAAAGGGCGTGTGCTCACGTCAAAGCTGCTCGGTTTCCTGCCTTACGTCCTAGGCTGGAAGGTCCCCGATGTTTGCCGCGTCATCACCCTCGGCGTGAAGGCCAGGTATCGCGGGCGCGGCATCGAGGCGGCGATGTTGGCGGAAGGCTTGCACACTGGCTTCAAGCTGGGATTCCGGTCGGTCGAGGCTTCGTGGATTCTGGAAGACAATACGGCGGTGCAGCGGGTTATCGAGTTGTTCGGCGGCAAGCCTTACAAGACCTACCGCGTTTACGAACGCCCCCTTTGAGTTACGCTGTCGGATGCGCTGCTTAGCGCCGACACTGCTTCTTCGAGCGGCTTGTGAAAGCGGAAGTAAAGCCAGTCCCCCAAGGGCACGAGAACCAATGCGGTAATCACACCGGCTGCCACGTCCACGACATAGTGATACCGGCAATAGACTGTGGAGAGGCACAGGAGCAGCGCCACAATCAGATGGATGAAGCGAATCCGCCGCAAGTATCGGAACGAGAAAAACACGGTAGTCAGCGCCACCGCCACGTGACTGCTGGGGAACGCCGCGCCAGGCGCTTCGAAGGTATTGTAAATCACCGCCATGATCTGGAAAAACAGGCCCCCTTGGACTGCTGCCGGGAAATCCGTGACGACGCCTGGTCGAAACTCGACCGGCAACTCATAGCCATTGATCACCCGCTGAAAAATTCGCGGCCCCATAACCGGGGTGAAGATGTAGATCAGGTAGCAGACATAGAACACAAAAGAAACGACCGAAACGAAGTGGAAAAACTGCCGCCGATCGCGCAGGAACAGCGCCAGCCCCACACCAGCAATCATGATGTAATAAGAAAAATAGGAGGCATAAAGCAGTTCACTGACGGGCCAGAAAGGCAGGCTTTGCATGAAGGTCAGGCTCGGCTGTGCGCCGAAGATTCGCTCGTCGAGCTGGATGAAGAACGGGTCATGGTAGCCCGTAATCGTCATCTGGTTTAGCTCGCCGGTCTCCCGATAGAAGCCTGTGTAGAGCAGCACGGGATAAAAGTGTCGGAGGAAGTCCAAGACTGGATTCGCGGGGCGTCGCGCGTGACTTGCGATCAGCACGTGCACGAGTGCGATGGCGATTGCGTGCGCCAAAATCAGCCACGGCCAAAGCGGGACGGCGTTGCCATGCAGCACCAGGATCAACCCCGCCACCGTAACCATGTAACCTTGCGTGGCGAAATCAATGAAAGTGTAATGCCGCGTCACGTTGCTCATCTTCACAGGCTGCGCTGGCGCTACAACCATCCATTCTCCCGATACCACGCAATGGTCTGCCGGACTCCATCCGACAGCGGCGTGGAGGCGACGAAGCCAATCTCGTTGCGCAGACGTGTCGCCTCGCAAACCCAGCCCGGCACGCGCAGCTCGGCGTGCTTCTGGCGGTTCAGCAGGCTTGGCTTGTCCATGATCCGGCAGACCAGTTCGGTCATCGCACAAACCGGCCAGAGCGCCGGCACCGGCAGCCACAACGGCAGCGTCCACACCTTCAACTGCCGGGCGATCTCCTCGCAAAAGCCGCGGATCGTCACCACTTCCGGCGACGCGATAAAGTAAGTTCGGTTTTCGGCCGCAGGATGAGTCAGGCAGGTCACCGCGCCCTCGGCCAGGTCTTTCACAAAAATCATGCTCAGGGCTTTGATTCCCCCGCTGAATCTCGGCACAAAATGCTTCCGCACGGCCTGGAACAACGTAAGGAAACCGTCGTCCCTGGGCCCGTAAACCGCCGGTGGGCGCAGGATGGTGAAAGGCACTTTGCAGCGATTCAAGACTTCCTGTTCCGCACCCAGTTTGCTCCGGCCGTATTCAGACACAGGGGCGGACGCATCCTCTTCGCGAGCCGGCGCACTGACAGGCGCAGGGTGCGATGCGGCCAGACTGGAGATGTGAACCATTCGGGTAATCTTCCCCCGCTGGCAATTGGCCGCCTCGATGACGTTGCGCGTGCCGTTTTGGTTGATTTCGTAAAACTCCGCGTAGCGCCTGGCGCGCGTGGCCCCGGCACAGTGAATAACATGCGTTACCCCGTCCATCGCCTTTCCAAGGCTGGCCGGGGCGCCAATGCTGCCCTCGCACAGCTCAACGTGTGAGAGGTGAGGCTCGATGAATCGCCGGTTGCTGGATGTGCGAAGCAACACCCGCACCGCCAACCGACGAGCCAGCAAGCTGTCGAGGATGTGACTGCCCACAAAACCGGTTGCGCCTGTCAGGAGAATTTTCATGACCGTGCCCATGGATTACACCTTCTCAAGGATGCTCGGCACGGGCGTCCCTTCCGCGGTTCGATAACGCCAATGCACTCAGAGGAGGCCGAGTTCCTTGCCAACCTTGCCCATTTTTTCGAGCGCGAAATCAATCTGTTCGTCGGTATGCGTAGCCATGAGACTGAGGCGAATCAGTTCCTGGCCCGGCGCCACGCCGGGTGAAACGACGGGGTTGACAAACACGCCTTCCTCATGCAACCGCTTGCAAAAACGGAAGGTGACGACGAGATCGCGGCAGTAAACCGGCAGGATGGGCGTCTCAGTCGCCCCGAGGTCGAAGCCGAGCGAAATCAACCCTTGCTTCATCCGCGCCGTGGCGCGCCACAACCGCTGGATGCGTTCCGGTTCGGCAACCATGATTTCCATCGCGGCCAGCACGGCCGCAGCGTTGGCGGGGCTCATGCTCGCGCTGAAGATCAACTCACGCGAATTGTGCTTCAAGTAATCAATCGTCGCCGCGTCGGACGCGATGAACCCGCCCAGGCTCGCCAGCGACTTGCTGAACGTTCCCATGATCAGGTGCACCTTGTCCGTGAGGCCGAAGTGGCTGGCCGTGCCGGCGCCGTGCTTCCCCAAGACCCCGATGCCATGCGCATCATCCACCATCACTATGGCGCGGTGCTGCTCAGCCAGCCGGCACAACTCCGGCAACTGAATGATGTCACCTTCCATGCTGAACACGCCATCCACCACAATCAACTTGCCCGCGTCACGCGCAATTTTTTTCAACCTGCCGGCCAGTCCGCGCATGTCACGGTGGGGAAAGCGGATGAACTCACCCGGCGAGAGGCGGCAACCTTCGACGATGCTTGCGTGGTCGCTCTTGTCTGCGAGCACGTAATCTTCCTTGCCGACGAGGGCGCTGATGACCCCGAGATTGACCTGGAAACCCGTGCTGTAAACCAGAGCAGCTTCCTTACCCACCAAACGGGCCAGCGATTCTTCCAGCCGCAAGTGGATGTCCAAGGTGCCGTTCAGAAAACGCGACCCCGCGCAGCCGCTGCCATATTTCTCCACCGCCGCCTTGGCGGCTTCCTTGACCTTGGGATGGTTCGTCAGCCCCAGATAGCTGTTGGAACCAAACATCAAAATCTTCCGGCCTTCAATGACGACCTCGGTGTCCTGCGCAGAGGAAATCGTGCGGAAGTAGGGATACAGCCCCATGGCACGCACTTGCGCCGCTGCCACGTAGTCCCGGACCTTGTCCAGAAGGGGAAGTCCGTTGGCACTGACTCCTGTTGCAGGCAGTCCGTTGGTCATCGCCTCTGCCGCCGACTGGTTCCAATCCGTCGGCACAGAGGCCACAGTGGCCGTCTGAGTGTCCCTCAACATATTTGACGCCCCTTCTTTCGCATTATTGGGCGTAACAATTCAATCAAATAATTGCGGTCTTACCAGGGGCACGTTTGAGCGCGTGTCGCCCACACATTTGCCACGTCACGCGCGCGCGGCACTCTGGGCCGCAGCGGCTTGAAAAGACCGAGGTTGCGAGAATAATGTAGGCCGCTGATCAATCCTTTGCGCGGCGAGGTCGTGCAATCTCTGAACGGTTGGGAAACTTGCAGCCTTGCAGCCTTGCAGCCACAGTTCCACGACCGAGCGTTTGAAGTTCTCGTCGTATCGTTTTCGGGGTGTTTTTCCGTTGTTCATGATTTGTCGCGTTAGCTCACATAATCACCCAACGGTTGTCCACCAAATCGAGGCAAGGCCACGTAATCAGAACCAGGAGAATCTCACCGGCACGTACACAATGTCAGAAGGTTTTAAATAGAACGGCTCGCTCTTTACTCCCTTCAGCGTGTTTTTCAAATTCAGGGTGTAATTCCTCGCCTGCCCGCCCTCATGCCTGATCACGGTTACCTTTTTGAGGTTGGCATTGCTATAATCGAAACCGCCTGCCTCCATTATGGCTTCCAAGGCCGAAATCGGATGATCGGATGATATTTTCCCGGGCCGAAGCACTGCCCCGGTTACATAGACGACATAAGCAGAAGACACCACTGTAACCGTAACTTCCTTCGACACCAACTGGGACGAATAGCGGGTTACCAATTCCTTCTCCAGTTCGGTTGGGGTCATTCCCGCGACTTTTACTTCGCCTATCAGTGGCAGCGCGATATTCCCATCCCGCCGAACCTGCTGCGGTTGGGTATCAAGGTTCGGTGAGCCCGGAAAGGTAATCCGCACAACATCACCCTCTCGCAAGCGGATTGCTTCCGGACGACCGATCGCTTGTTGTGCGGCATTTTCATACTGAGACGTCGGCGACTGACAGCTTGTGAACATCAGTAACATCAGCACGACGGGATGCAGTTTCCACAGGCGATGAAAGAATTTTGCCCTTGTACCGCATGGATTTTCGTCACCAATTATCGCTGTTGATTTTGTCATCATCCGTTTCCTCAATGCATTAGTTGTTCCACCGCGAACTGGCCGAATTATGAACCGCCGCGAGAGTTAGTCAAAGGGGTTTTTGTGTGCAACTTTCAGATGCGCGTATAAGAAACGTTCGGTCGAGACCTGGTGCTCATTGCTGTTGATCGGGCCACCCACCGCATTCGGGAACAGCGCGGCCAATTTTCAACCAATTATGTCCCAGCAGTTTGGAAACCCACCAATGGAGGGCGTTCCTTTTCAAGGCAAGCTTGTCCTCAGAAAATTCAAATACGGTTTGAACGATAAAAACAACCTCTGATCCAGTTTCGATAAAATAATATTCACTTTCGCCATCTTCCCCCAAAAGCCATTGAATCTCATCGTGTTGGCCGAGTTTTTTTCATCGGATGTTGTGTTGCGTCTCTTGCGGGGAATCGCATCTCCTTGCGGCCCGCGCGTCTGGCAAACTTTATGCGTTGGGTGCGGGTGTGATGTTGTTAAAGAGAGGGTCGTTCCCGTGGCTGAGACGTGTTGCTCTCAGTGTTTTTGTTTTTACCGGTCTCCTGGCGCTTTCGCAATTTACAGTCTTCGCTGCGGCCAGTGTGACCCTGACGTGGAATCCAAGCGCGGATTCCAACGTCACTGGCTACCGCATCTACTATGGTGTGGCGAGCCGCAACTACACCAACACCGTTGATGTCGGCAGCGCAACCAGCGTTACGATTTCCAACCTGGTCGAAGGCGTGACTTACTACTTTGCGGCAACAGCATACAACGTATTGGGCATGGAAAGCGACTATTCGGGGGAAATCTCCTATACGGTTCCCTCTACCGCGGTGAACCAGGCGCCGACGTTGAACGCGCTGGGCAACCTGACGCTCAACGAGGGGG
>CAYIOH010000135.1:0-8947 GCA_964364975.1 uncultured Bifidobacteriaceae bacterium | reverse complement strand
TGAAAACCAAGGTTCGCCAGGAAGAGAATAGTTTCACGCCGTTCGTTTACGACAGACACAGGGCAGCGTCGAGCGGAAATAGCCAGACGCGGCGCACCACCAATCAAATTCTTGGACTTCCGCCCCGCGTTCGTGTTTCATCTCGGCCTGCAATGTCAGAACAGCAACCACTGGATTCATTGATCGAACAGCGTAAAGCCAAGCTCGCCGCGCTGCGCGCCAAGGGCATTGACCCGTTCAAAAACAAATTCACGCCCGCCGAAACCTGCGCCACCGCCCGCGCCCATTACGCCGAAGGCCGCGAAGTTGCGCTGGCCGGCCGCATCACCGCGCACCGCGACATGGGCAAATCCATGTTCCTCGATATCCGTGACCAGTCCGGACGCATACAGGTCTATGCGCAGAAAAATGTCCTCGGCGACGAGCAGTTCGACATTTTCCGGCATCTCGACCTCGCGGATTTCATCGGCGTCAACGGCACGATGTTCACTACGAAGACCGGCGAGATTTCAGTCAAGATCAGCAGCTTCGTCATCCTCACCAAGGCGTTGCGCCCGCCGCCGGCCAAATGGCACGGGTTGGAGGACACGGAGATTCGCTATCGCCAGCGTTACCTCGACCTCATTGGCAACCCGGAGGTGAAGGACGTTTTCCTCAAGCGCAGTGAAATCATCCGCGAGATTCGGAATTTTCTGCACAACCGCGGCTTCGTGGAAGTCGAGACGCCGATGATGCAGGCCATTCCCGGCGGCGCGGCAGCCAAGCCGTTCAAGACGCATCACAACGCGCTGGGCTGCGACTTCTACCTGCGCATCGCGTTGGAACTGCCGTTGAAGCGGATGCTGGTCGGTGGCGTGGACAAGGTTTTTGAAATCGGCCGCGTCTTTCGCAACGAGGGCCTTTCGCGCAAACACAATCCCGAATTCACGATGCTCGAAGCCTACGAAGCGTTCGGCGATTACGAGAGCATGATGGAATTGGTGCAAGGCCTCGTCTGCCACGTCGCGGAAAATGTTTTGGACACGCTCATCATTGAACACAAAGACGCCGAGGGCAAAGCCGTGAAGACGATTGACCTGAACCCGCCGTGGCGTCGCGTGAAATATAGGGACTTAATTTGCCAGATGGTCCAGAAGGATTGGTTTGACATTAGCCGGAAGGAACGCTTCAAACGAGCAATTGACCTTGGAATCGATTTTCTAGGAGCGGCGTTTGCGGAGATGAAGAAACAGAACTCCTTAATTGAGCAACAGAGAGCTTTAATCAGCAAAACTGAGTTGCAAAAGCTTCAAGATAAACTGCACATCGCCGTTGATTCATTTCTCGCAGCCCATGAAGGCGACATGCCCGAAGACTTCGAAGTCACGCAAGCCGTGTTCGAGAAACTCATCGAGCCGACGCTCATCAATCCGACCTTCGTCACGCACGCGCCGAAGGAATTGATTCCGCTGGCCAAGCTCTCGCCCGAAGACCCGACGACCGTCGAAGTTTTCGAGTGCTGCATCAACGGCCAGGAAATCGCGCCCGCCTACACGGAGCAAAACGATCCCATCGAGCAACGCGAACGCCTCGAACACCAATCCGGCGGCGAACCCCAAAAGCTCGACGAAGATTTTCTCGTCGCCCTCGAACACGGGATGCCCCCCGCCGGCGGCATGGGCCTGGGCGTTGATCGCCTGTGCATGATGCTCCTCGGCCAGGAAAGCATCCGCGACGTGATCTTGTTTCCGCAATTGAAGCCGAAATAGTGACGTTGCAAATCTGCGACTCCATCATACACTGTTTCCATGAACGCGATCGCCCTCGAATTGGATCAGAAGCTTCAAAGCCTCGACCCCGAAACTGCCGCGTCTGTCGAGCTATTGGTGCGGGATGCTTTGCATCTGGCGGAGAAAAGGAACGCCAACGGCTCAGGCTGGCCGGCGGACTTCTGGCAACAGATCCGGGCCGACTGGGGAACAGAGCCATTCGAGCGCCCGCCACATGGGCATTAACAACCGGTGCTTTTTGCCCTTAAGCCAGGAAAGCACCCGCGATGTAATCCTGTTCCCGCAGTTGAAACCCAAGTGAACCAACAACAAAACCAACGACCATGAAAACCATCCTTGCCGCATTGTTTATCGCTGCTTCCGCTCTTGCCGGTATCGCCGCCGAAACGAACACCACACCCGTCAGCCCGTCCGTCGCCAAAGATTCGCGCTGCTTTGAAATGCGCACCTACCACGCCGCACCTGGCAAATTCGGGGCGATGCATGCGCGCTTCCGCGACCACACTTGCGCGTTGTTCAAGAAGCACGGGATGGAAATCGTCGGCTTCTGGGTTCCAACCGACAAGGACAAGGGCGCGGACAGCACGTTGATTTACCTCCTCGCGCACAAGAGCCGCGAGGAAGCGAAAAAGTCATGGGCTGCGTTCGTCAACGATCCCGAATGGAAAAAAGCGCGCGACGAGTCCGAGGCTGGCGGCAAGCTGGTGGAGAAAGCCGAGTCCGTCTTTCTCTCGGCGACAGATTACTCACCGATGAAGTAGCCGAACACAGGATGCCTGGTAGGGACGAGCTGCCGCTCGTCCACCCACAAGGCCGCGCAGCAACGCGGCCCTACCTTTGTAAAACGACATGCTCACCGTTGCCGGACTCAGCAAAGCCTTTGGCGGGCGCACACTTTTTGACGACGTCTCGCTCACGTTCCAATCCGGCGAGCGCATGGCCATCATCGGGCCGAACGGCGCGGGCAAATCCACCTTGCTCAAAATTATCCTCGGCCACGAGACTCCTGATGCGGGCGAAGTGACCCTCATGCGCGGCACGCGGCTCGGTTATCTGCCGCAGGAAAGTGAAACAATCGGCAACGAAACCGTTTTGGACATCGCCGTGCCGCACGACCACGAGCACGATGGGCAGTTCGTCGCCAAGGCGAAGCAGATTCTGGCGAACCTCGGCTTCAAGCAGACGGACTACACCCGGCCCGCGCGTGAGCTTTCAGGCGGTTGGGGAATGCGCGCGCACCTGGCGCGGCTGCTCGTGCAAGAGCCGGACCTGCTGATGCTCGACGAGCCGACGAACCATCTCGACCTGGAAACACTCCTGTGGTTTCAGGATTATCTGCGGAATTATCCGGGCGCAATCCTGCTCATCTCGCACGATCGGGAGTTTTTGAACCGCCTCTGCACGCACGTTGCCGAGTTGCGCCAATCGCGCGTGCTGCGTTACACGGGCAACTACGACGAATACGTCGAACAACGCGCCGCCGCCGAGGTGACGCTGGTCGCCACCGCCAAGGCGCAACAGCGCGAGATTGATCGGATGCAACTGTTCGTGGACCGCTTCCGCGCGAAGAATACGAAAGCCGCGCAAGCGCAGAGCAAGATGAAGCAGATCGTGCGGCTCAAGGAGGACATGGTCGAGACGCCCGGCGGCCCGGACGCGACGGTGGGCTTCCGTTTTCCGCAGCCACAGCGCAGCGGACATCGCGTCGTCAAGCTGGAGAAGGTGCGGTTTGGATATGCAGCGAAGTCAAATGAGACCGACGTGGGTAGGGACGCGCTGCCGCGCGTCCAGGCCGAGCAGCAACTCGGCCCTACCAACCTGATTTACGAGAATCTCAACTTCGAAGCCGAGCGCGGGCAACGTATCGTCCTCGTCGGGCCGAACGGCGCAGGAAAATCCACGCTGCTTAAGCTGCTCGCCGACGTACTGCAACCGCAATCCGGCGAGCGCAAGCTTGGTCACAACACCAAGTCCGGCTACTTCGCGCAGCATCGGGCGGCCATGTTCAATCCCAAGCACACCGTCCTGCAGGTGGCGATGGATACACCGCAGCGAACCACGGAGCAATCCATCCGCACAGTGCTCGGGAGCTTTTTGTTCCGTGGCGACGACGTGTTCAAACCCGTGTCCGTGTTGAGCGGCGGCGAAAAGAGCCGACTCGCGTTGGTCAAGCTGTTGCTCGACCCGCCAAATCTGCTGTTGATGGACGAACCCACCACCCACCTCGATCTCGCGAGCGTGGACGCGCTCATCGAGGCGCTGAAACCCTTCGAGGGCACGTTGATTTTTATCAGCCACGACGTGCATTTCATCCGCGCCTTGTCGAATCACGTCGTGCGCGTGGAGGCCGGACAGCTCCGGCATTTCACCGGCGGCTACCAATATTATCTCGACAAGACTGCGCAGACTGCCCGCGCCGCGCTCACCTCGTCTGGTAGGGACGCGTTCCACCGCGTCCCAAATCAAGGGAAAGAATTTGGGGACGCTGTGGAAAGCGTCCCTACCGCATCGCGCAAGGATCAAAAGCGATTCGAAGCCGAGCAACGACAGGCGCGTTCACGGAAAAGGCAGGAGATTCAAAAGCGCCTTGCTGTGCTCGAAAATGAAATCGCCGGGTTGGAAGCGAAGGAAAAGGAACTGACGGCCGAATTGGAGAAGCCGGAGACTTACGCGGCGGGTGGTCGCGCGATGCAAATCAACCGCAACCTGCTGGAAATTCACGAAAGATTGCCGGAAGCCACGGCGGAATGGGAGGCGGCAGGCATGGAGTTGGAACAGTTCGAGTCGGACGTTGCCACGACAAAGTAGTCCTGTGCCGGAATTAAGCGGCGGTTGGCGCTACTACGTAGTGGCACGCTTCCCAGCGTGCCAGTGATGGCGGCATCCTTGCCGCCAGTTCAGGGCAGTGGCCGGATGCGGCAAGGTCCACACCGATAAAAGAAAAACGCGCCGACTTTCGCCGGCGCGCTTTGAGAATCGTAACAGTTCGCTGCGCTTAATAGTTCCGGGCAACTTCGTTCCAGTTCACCACGTTCCAAACCGCCTTCAGGTAATCGGCTCGCTTGTTCTGATACTTGAGATAGTAAGCGTGTTCCCAAACGTCCACGCCGAGGATGGGCTTGCCTTCGCAACCGGCCACCGCCTTGCCCATGAGTGGATTGTCTTGGTTGGCGGTGGAACAGATTTCAAGCTTGCCGCCGTTGGAAACGAGCCATGCCCAACCGCTGCCGAAGCGGCCCAGCCCTGCGGCCTCAAACTTCGCCTGAAAGTCCGCGAACGAGCCGAACGCGGCGTTGATGGCGTCGGCGAGTTTGCCACTCGGAGCGCCGCCGGCTTTTGGGGCCATAAGTTTCCAGAAGAATGAATGGTTCCAATGTCCGCCGCCGTTGTTGCGCACGGGCCCGCGGATGGCATCGGGCACGGAGGCGAGGTCTTTGATGATTTGTTCGAGACTTTTGGCTTCGAGCGCGGCGTTGCCAGCGATGGCTTTGTTCAGGTTGTCCACGTAGGCCTTGTGATGGCGGCCGTGGTGGATTTCCATCGTCATCGCGTCAATGTGCGGTTCGAGCGCTTCTTTCGGATACGGAAGAGGAGGTAGTTCGTGTGGCATAGGCTTTTTTTTGATTTGAGTGTTGAGTTAAATACAAAACGTCTTTGTTTGAATTCCAATCGTGCTGACGCCCACAAAGTAGCGGAGAAGCCGCGAACGCGCAAGCGGTGCTTCACCGCATCTTCATCTTAATCTTAATCTCCTCTCGGGAGATAAAGATTAAGACGACAACGCCACGAAGTTGCAGAGTAATTGCAATCCAACCTTCTGGCTTTTCTCCGGGTGAAATTGCGTGGCGAACACATTGTCGCGCCAGACGGACGAGGCGAATGTCTCGCCGTATTCCGTGCGCGTGGCAATGATGGATTCATCTTCTGGCTTTGGAAAAAAGCTGTGGACGTAATAGACGTAGCTGCCGCTGGCAATGCCGCGATACAACGGACACCCCGGCTTCACCACGTCGAGTTGGTTCCAACCGATTTGCGGAATCTTCAGCCCGTTCCGATCCGAGAAGCGCACAACCTTTCCAGCAAAGACCCCCAACCCCGCCGCGCAACTGTTGAACTCCTCGCTCTTCTCGAACAGCGCCTGGTAGCCGACGCAGATGCCCAGAAACGGTTTGCCCGACTTGATGAACTCACGCGATGCTTCGAGCAATTCCTGTTTGCGCAGGGCATTGATGCAATCGTCGAACGCGCCGACGCCCGGCAGCACGACGCCATGTGCTTCCTTCATTCCGTCCGGCGATTGAACCACGCGCACGTCCGCGCCCACCTTGAGCAATGCTTTGTGGACGCTGCGCAGGTTGCCCGAACCGTAATCGAGCAAAGCAATCATGGGCTCTTTCGTTTGCGTTGCACTCCGACCTTTGGTTCTAGCGAACGCCGGCACCGGAGCAGATTTCTAATGTGAATGATGTGCGCTAGGTCTTTGTCGCGCCGGATGGTTTCCTTGCTTTTCAAAATCCGCTCCAGTTTCAGCACCGGGATTCGTTTGCCATGATACTCCAATCTTTTGCTGTGCTTGAGTTCGGTCTCAAATGAACCAAGACCGGTGACTTCAAAGACGAAGTTCACCGGAGTTCCATTTTCCAGATAAGCAACCGTATTCGCCCCCATGGTCGCGCCGGTCTTCCGCGCAATGTTCTGGACGCACATGTATTGCCTGGCTGGAAGATCAATCCAAAGATCAACGTCCAGCGTTGTCTCCATGACGCCCTGCACAATGGCAGCCGACATGCCGATCAACATGAACCGGATGTCTTCCGCTTCAAGGGCTTCCAGTAACCTAGCGACCGGATCGAGTTTTCGACGAGTTGCCATCGTTCATTGGGCGTGGCGGCAAGGCCAAGCGCATATACCGACTTTTCCGCGTCGGTCAAGCCGCGCACCTTCTTCAATCGCGCGAGCATACGGGCGGCGCGTTCGGGCAATGGTGGCGGTGATCGGCGGCGATTCATGCGTACAATCTATCAGATGGAGCTTGGCACTTCACGCATTGTTTTTGTCGCCAGACGGCGCGCCGCAAACGTCTCACCATATTCCGTGGTTACGCATGGCTCTGGCAACGAGACAGACAAGAGAAAATGGCATCGGCGCAAAAAGATGAATTGAAACACGCCTTCCCTGCGGGCAAACTTTGTGCAATTACTGGATTCGTCCGTGCGACCGGCACGAGGAAACGTTGAGCTGCCGGCGGGCGATCCGGTTGGCAAACCGACAAACCTGAAATTATGGAAGCATCTGCTCAAACACAAAAACCGGCCAATTTACATACCCTGCCCGGCGATGACGTCCGCCAGATCATGTGGCGTTTCGCCGATCGTTATGAACTTCACATGCTGGTGCAGGGCGCGCGCAGTGTGGCGCGGGGGCCGGTCGCGCGACTCGTCGCCAACGGTGGCCGCAACTCGCACGACTGGACGCCAGAAAAGGCCAGCCTGCTGCCATACTTCGACGAAAGCGGCATCACGGCCGCATTCCTCGACCCTGAACACGGCGGGTTCATCGCCGGACCAAAGAATCTGGCGCTGTCGCTCATCGCGTTTGAATTGTCCTGGGTGGACGCGGGCGCGGCCACATCGAGTCTCGCGGGTAATCTCGGTCTTGCGCCAATTTATGAACGCGGCACGCCGGAGCAACGCGCCAGATACGGCGCCAACGCCGCTCCGCTGAAGCCCGGCGAAAGACGGAAACAAGTCCGCGCTGCGTTCGCGCTCACGGAGCCAATTCCTTTTGTCGGCGTCGAGACCGGCATGTTGGCCGGCAAAGTCCGCATCGCAGAGTGGAAGGACGGCCAAGAGCCGTTGCTGCAAGTGGACAAACGCGGGCGTTTCATCACGAACATGGGCTTTGCCAACGTCGTCACCGCCGCCGTCGAGTCGGATGACCCGAAGCTCAAGGGCAGTTGCATGATCATTCTGGAGGAAGGCGACCCGGGCATCTGGAATCGCGGCACGCCCACCAAGAAACTCGTCCATCAGCTCTCGTCCACCAACGATCCGGTCTTCAACCTCAAAGTCCCCGCCAGCCGCATCGTCGGCGGCTACACGATCAAGGATGGCGTCATCATCCCGAACTATTCGCACAGCGAAATCATCGAAGCCGTTTTCCGCCGCACACGCGTCACGGTCGGCTTGATGACTTCGGCGAAACTGCTATCCGCCGTCGAACCGGTGATTCTATATCAGCGCCGACGTTTCCGCGGTGGTCAAGGCGTGCCCGGCTCGCCGCGTTATGAGTTGGGCATCCAGCAAAAGGAAGATGCGCTGCATCGCCTCGTGGACATTTGGGCCACCGGTGAAGCCAGCGCATCGCTCGGTTTCGAGGCCGCGCGCTTGTTTGATGAACTTGACCCATTGGAGAAACAGAAGGACCAATGGTTGGCGGAAAAAGGGCTGACTGGCCGTGCGGCATTCAAGGAATTGGCCAGGAAACAGGAAGAAGCGCTGGAGCTGGTCCGAATCATTTCCCAACCTGTCGGTGCCCGCGACCTCAAACGCCAGCAAACACTTGAAGCAGACCCGATGGTCCGTTTCGCCCAACTCGATTCGCTCGCCAACGTGCTTTGCCCCGCCTGCAAGCTTTGGAACACCGGCCACGGCGCGAACATGATGCGCGAAGCCGTCAGCCTCATGGGCGGCTACGGCGTTACGGAGGATTGCCCCGGCTTCCTCGGCCAAAAGTGGATGGACGCGCAACTCGAAGCCACCTACGAAGGGCCGGAGGCGGTGCAGCGCTTGCAGCTTTCCATCACGATGACCAACCAGGTGTTCCTCGCGCAGTTCGAGCAATGGATCAAGCAGATGCGCCGGATGGCCTCGGATCGGCCCGGCACCGGCGCCTGCACGCTGGCCAGCGCCATGCAGCTTTGGCTGTGGACCCTCAAACGGGTGCAGGACGCGAAGGACGCCGACGGCGCGAAGCTCTATCACAAGACGCGTCAAGGCGTGACGTTCCCACTGGCCGACGCGCTTTGCTGGCTGCTCGCCGCGCGGCAATTCATTCTCGACGTCATCGAACTGGAAACCAAAGGAGCGGAGAATCCCGCCTTGGCCGACGGACTCGCCGGCACGGTGGCGTTCTTCACCGACCTTTGCCACGTCCAAGCCGCGCGCGCGGCGGGCGAA